>JANLTL010000451.1:0-18957 GCA_031362905.1 Burkholderiales bacterium
GCGCTGCGCGGCAAGGCGGTAAATTCAGATTGGTAGCCGCTTCGAGCGCCGACCAAGGCGCTGCGCTTAAGGTGTATGACCAGTTGCGCACGGCGGGCTATGCGGCGGAAATCTTTCCCGCGGGCACGGCCGGGCAGCGGATTTATGAAGTGCGCATCAGCGGCCTGCCCTCCAGGGCGGAGGCTGATGCCCTCGGCGTACGTATCGAGGCCATCACCGGCAGCAAGGGTCGTTCTGCATAAACGTCCGCGCAGGCGCCACACCAGCGGGCCGCAGTGATGCGGCCCGTTTCGTTTTATAGTCGGGCTTCCCCGTTGTCGCACCCGGAGTTGCCGATGAACCGCGCATTTGATCCCCAAACCCTTACCGTCAACGGCGAGCGCCTGTGGGCCTCGCTGATGGACATGGCCAAAATCGGCGCTACGCCGAAAGGCGGCGTCAAACGGATCGCGTTGACCGCCGAAGACAAGGCTGGGCGCGACCAGTTCGTGGCATGGTGCAAGGCGCAGAATCTGGCAGTCAGCGTTGACCAAATCGGCAACATTTTCGCACTGCGTGCCGGCAGTGACCCCGCGGCCGCGCCGGTCATGAGCGGCAGCCACCTCGACACGCAGCCCTCGGGCGGCAAATTCGACGGCTGCTACGGCGTGATGGCGGCGCTCGAAGTGTGTCGCACGCTGGACGACTACGGCATCAAGACGCGCCACCCGATCGAAGTGGCGGTGTGGACCAACGAGGAAGGCAGCCGCTTCACCCCGGTGATGGAAGGCTCGGGCGCATTCGTCGGCAATTTCACCCTCGCCCATGCGCGCGTCCAGCGCGATGTCGAGGGCATCAGCTTTGGCGATGCGCTTGATGCCATCGGCTATGCAGGTGCGACGCCGTGCGGGGTGGCACATCATCCCGTGGCTGCCTACTTCGAGTCCCACATCGAGCAAGGCCCGGTGCTCGAGAATGCCGACAAGGTGATCGGCGTGGTCAGCGGCGGGCTCGGGCAGCGCTGGTTCGACCTCAAGATCACCGGCATGGAGGCGCATGCGGGGCCGACGCCGATGGATCTGCGTCGCGACGCCTTGCAAGGCGCCGTGAAGATCATCAAGGCGGTCGACGCCATCGGGCGGTCCCATCCGGCAACCCGCGGCACTGTCGGCCACATGCGCGTCGAACCCAACTCGCGCAACGTGATTCCCGGCACGGTGCATTTCAGCGTCGACCTGCGCGCCCCCACCAGCGAGATGCTGGAAGGTCTGGTTGCACAGTTTCGCAAGGTGGCCAACGACGTCTGTGCCGCGCGCAAGCTGGAACTCGATGTCACCGAAACGGTGTATTACCCGCCGACCGCATTTGCTCCTGAATGCAAGAATGCAATTCAGGCAGCAGCCCAGCGCCTCGGCTATTCGAGCATGGAACTGGTCAGCGGCGCGGGCCACGATGCGATCAACCTCGCAAGTGTGTGCCCGGCCGGCATGATCTTCATTCCCTGCAAGGATGGCATCAGTCACAACGAGATCGAAGATGCCAAGCAGGAGCACATCACGGCCGGCTGTAATGTGCTGCTGCACGCGATGCTCGAGCGCGCGGGCGTCGTGTGAGGAGGCGATCTGATGCTTGACCAAGCCACACTGGCGACGCGAGTTGCCGCCCATATCGAGGCGGACGAGGCGTGGATGCTCGCTGCCTTGAAACGTGTTGTTGAGGCGCAGAGTTTCTCGGGGCATGAGGAAGCCGCGCAACAGGTGATGCGTGAACTGCTCGAGGAACAGGGTTTTGCCGTGCGCGAGATTCAGGTTCAGCCGGAAAAACTCGGCAGCCATTCGCTCTATTCGCCGGTGGTGCGCGAACTGCATGGCTGCCATAACCTGCTTGGGCGCCTGAACGGTACTGAGGACGGCGGCCAGTCCCTGATGATCAGTGGCCACGTCGACGTCGTTCCGGTGGGCCATCTGCCGCTGTGGCAACGTGCACCCTTCGACACCCATATCAAGGACGGCTGGTTCTACGGCCGCGGTGCGGGCGATATGAAAGGTGGCTTGATTGCCGCATTGATCGGCCTCAAAGCCTTGGTGGGAGCGGGTTTCAGGCCAAAGGCGCCCTTGTGGTTCAACACCGTGGTCGAAGAAGAGTGCACCGGCAACGGCGCGCTCGCCACCGTCGAATACCTCAAGGCCAATCACATCCGCATCGACGCCATGCTCGACCCTGAGCCATTTGGCGAATCGATCATGAGCGGGCAGGTGGGCACGGTGTGGTGCCAATACCACCTCACTGGCCGCCCCGCGCACGCGATGGAAGCGCACAAAGGCCTCAACCCCATCGAAGCGGCGATGCACATCTGGTCGCGGCTCAAAGCGGTAGAAGCACGCTGGAACCCGCCCCATGCCACCCATCCGCTGTTTGGTGATCACCCGCATCCGCTCAATTTCAACCTTGGCAAGATTGCCGGCGGCGAATGGGCCTCGTCGGTGCCGACCACCTGTCGGGTGGATTTTCGTTTCGGCATCTACCCGGGCCGCGACCCGGCAGAGGCCAAACGCGAAGTTGAAGCCGCGATCCGCGCGGCGGCTGCCGAGTTGCCCGAGCCACCCAAGTGCGAAGTCACGTTCGAGGGCTTTCACGCGCCCGGTTGCGTGGTTGATCTGACCAGCGCACCGATGCAACTGCTCGCGCAATGCCACGAACGCGTGAATGGCGCCGCACCCGTGTCTTATGCCGCCACCGGCACGACCGATGTTCGCTTGTTCCAACTCGGCGCAGGCATTCCGTCCACCTGCTACGGGCCGAAGGCGCAACGCATTCATGCGCTCGATGAATGCGTCGAGATTGCCAGTTTGAAGCGGGTGGCGCAGGTGTATGCGCTGTTCATCGCCGAGTGGTGTGGAGTGACACAAGCATGAGCGCCGCAGACTCCGCAGCCGCTGCGTCGTCAGACGGACGCATCGTCACCGAAAAGCAGGGCCGCGTCTTTGTCATCAAGCTCGACCGGCCGAAGAAGCTAAACGGCTTCTCAATCAAGATGATCAAGGAGTTGGCAGCCGCCTACACCGCGTTCGAGAGCGACCATGAGGCATGGGTGGGTTTGCTGTGTGCGGAGGGAGCGCATTTCACCGCCGGCCTGCAGCTTGACCAGATCGGCCCCTACATGGCGCGCGGTGAATCGCTCTGGCCCGATGGCGCGATTGATCCGTTCGGTCTGCGCGACCCCAAGCGCACCAAGCCCCTCGTGGTGGCGGTGCAGGGCATCACCTTCACCATCGGCATTGAGTTGATGCTGGCGGCGGACGTGGTGGTCGCCGCGCACAACTGCCGCTTTGCGCAACTCGAAGTCAAGCGCGGCATCATGGCCACCGGCGGCGCAACAGTGCGCATGGCGGAACGCGCCGGCTGGGGCAATGCGATGCGCTATCTCTTGACCGGCGACGAGTTCGACGCTGCCACGGCGCTGCGTTTTGGCTTTGTGCAGGAGGTGGTGCCGGCTGGCGAAGAGTATGCACGGGCGTTGGCGCTTGCCGAGAAGATTGCCGCACAGGCGCCGCTCGCGGTGCGTGCGACGATTGCTTCGGTGCGCAAGGTGGAGGAGCTGGGGCAGGACGCTGCCGTGGCAGAATTTCGCGCAGTGCAGGCGCACCTTGCCAGCAGCGCGGATGCGAAAGAGGGCGTAGCGTCATTTGTTGAAAAGCGCGATGCGCGCTTTTCGGGAACCTAAATTCAGGAGATTCAGATGTTGCAATCAGCCACCAGGATGTTGAGACTGTTCGCGAACCTGGCAGTGGCCATGTTGGCTGGCGCGGTCGTTGCCCAGGCGCAAACGGCGCCTCCTGCGATTGTTGATGCGGCCTGGGTGCAAGATGCCCTCAAGCGCGGCGTGCAGGTGTGGGACGTGCGTGATGCGCGCGACTATGCGCGCGGCCATCTGCCGGGCGCAATCACGATTGGCGATGCGGCGAAGGCGCTGCGCGACGACAACGCCGAGGACTTCATAGCCATCGCGCGTATCGAGAGGCTGTTTGGCGAAGCTGGGCTGGACCCCAAGCGTGAGACCGTCGTGTACGGCTGGCGCGGCACATGGAATGCCTACTTCGGCCAGTACGCGCTGCGCTACTTCGGCGGCACGCGCGTGAGCGTATTTCACGAGGGCATCGAAGGCTGGCAACAGGCGGCTCTGCCAGTGTCGGGCGAGGCGTTCAAGGCAGTGCCGGTGGCCATCCGACTGACGCCGGCGGCAGGCGTGGCGGTGAGCACGCGTGAAATGATCGATCGTGTTACGCGTGGCGACGCACAGAACCGCACCCTGCAAATCATCGACACGCGCACCGTGAAGGAATTTTCCGGTGAAGACATTCGTGCCCTGCGCGGCGGCCACATTCCCGGCGCAGTCAACATTCCCTACGAAGCGAACTGGGTGGACCCCGACACTGCCGTCAAGCTCGCCCGCAAGATGGTGAGCACCACGGCCGGTATGTCCCTCAAGGCGGTCGACGAATTGCGCAAGCTCTACGCCAATCTCGACCCGGACAAGGAAACGGTGGTGTACTGCCAGTCCGGCGCGCGTGCCTCCGAGACCGCGGGTGTACTGCTGCAACTCGGATTCAAGAACGTCAAGGTGTACGACTCGTCATGGATTGGCTATGGGAATACCCTCGACGCCCCGGCCAACAACGCGACCTACTTCAACGTCGGCGCGCTCAACGCGCGCATGAGCGCCATGCAGACCAAGATCGACGCGCTGGAAAAAACGCTTGTCGACGAGCGTGCGAAACGCTGAATTCGTATCGCCAGGAGGGCCGGAAACCGTTGGTGGGAGACATTCAACAAGGAAGGTTCCTGTGAATCCGTTGGTGGGAGTTATTCTGCACGGGTCGGTCAAGTGAATTCCACACGCTGGCCGCTTTATGCGGCGCTCGCTGGCGGCGTGCTCATCGTCTCGACTGCATCGATCCTGATTCGCTGGGCGCAGGCCGAAGGCGTGCCGTCTCTCGCGATTGCCGCGTGGCGCCTGACGATTGCCGCGCTGCTGCTGGCGCCACTGCTGTGGTTCAAGGCCCGCACCGAAATTGGCGCGATGCCACGCGCGACGCTGGGCCTGGCACTGGCTTCCGGCGTCTTTCTGGCGCTGCATTTCGCAAGCTGGATCGCCTCGCTACAATACACCTCGGTGGCGAGCAGTGTCGCGCTGGTCACGACCAACCCGATCTGGATCGCCTTGTTCTCGGTGCTGGTGTTGCGCGAGCGCATGCCGGCATTGCGCATTGCTGCAGTAGGGCTGGCGCTGGCCGGCAGCGGCGTGATCCTGTGGGCGGATAGCGGCGTGGTGTTGGTGAGCGCACCGAATCCTGCACTTGGCAATGGCCTCGCCTTGCTCGGCTCGCTCACCGTGTGCGGCTACTTGCTGATCGGGCGCAAGCTGCGCGCGGGCATGTCGCTGCTGGCCTATATCGGCCTGGTGTATTCGTGTGCAGCGTTATGCCTGATGGCGGCAGCGCTGGTCGCCGGTGTGGCCTTGTCCGGTTACTCCGGCGTCGCGTGGGCCTGCCTCGCGGCAATGGCGCTTGGCCCGCAACTGCTGGGCCACAGCGCCTTCAACTACGCCTTGAAACACGTGACGCCGACCACCATTGCGCTGAGCGTGCTCGGCGAGCCGATTGGGTCTGCGCTGCTGGCTTGGCTCTTGTTCGGCGAGGCGATTGGCTCGGTCAAGTTGGCTGGGATAGCGCTGTTACTTGCGGGAATTTTCATCGCTGCGCGAAGCGAAGTCGTTGGATGCAAGCAATCTTGATCAATCCTCCATCAGCCCGATATTCTTGTGATTGACGATAGTTCGACCAGAGTTCCAGCGCCCGCCAGTAAGGCCGAAGGCCGGTCTGGGCGATGTGGCGGAATTTGACACATAATTGAGTGTTACACTTAATTATGTGTCAAATTTTGAATGGATAAAGTCATGGCTCAAACCGTCAATTTTACGGGTGCGGTGGAGCGCGATCTGCTCAAGCGTGCCAAGGTACTTGCGGCAAAAACCGATACCTCGGTCAATGCCCTGTTCAATGCGGAACTGCGTTATCTGGTGGAAACGTTTGAGGCAGCGGAGGCTGGCGGTAATCAAAATTTCCGTACGCTGCTCGATTTTTCGCTTGGGCGGATCGACGATGTTGCGGCGCTTGCAGCGCTCGGCATTGACAGCCAGGAGGATCTTTTTCTCTTGATGGCGCAAGCGCATCTGCCGATGCCGCGCTTGCCGGAGGCGCAGACCAAAAAAATGATCAATACCCTGCATCAGTTGGCGTCATAACGTCGGCACCGGCGCGTCGGACGTTGCATGAAAGTGGAGACTAGGATTCTGCCCGACGCCGGGCCGCTGATTACTCTGGCTTACGCCGATGCGCTCGACCTGCTGCACAAGCCGGGTTGGCAGGTGGCACTGGCGGACATGGTGCTGCATGAAGTGACGCGCAACGAAACGCACACCAGCCGGAAAATTGGCGAATGGGCACGTCGCAGATCTGTGAGCGTAATCGAGACCGGTATTTATCGCGATTACATGGCCGGTAAGGGATCGCCGGCGCAGAGGAAAGCAAATCTCGGCGAGTTGGCGGTGCAGGAAGTGATGCAAGGCTATGGGCTCGATGATCCCCCGCGTACCGCCGTATTTTTATTTGAGGATCACAAGATTGCGCGTGCAAGCTTTTTGCTGCCGCACAACTGTCACAAAATCAGCACGCGCGCGTTTCTGATTTTTCTGGAGGAGAAAGGCTGGATCACGTCCGCAGCATCAGTCGAGCGCGCCGCAATCCAGTCTGGCAGACAGTTTTCCGCGTTGCGCTTTCCTAGTCCTTGAACGCCTCGACCTGAATCATCAGCCTGACATCATCGGCCACTGCCGGGATAAAGGCCTTCATGCCGAAGTCAGAGCGCTTGAGCGCGCCGGCCAGATTACCGCCGCACTGGTCTTTCTTGGTGCGCGGATGCTGACCGCAATTGAAGTTGGTAAAGGTCAGCGTCATCGATTTGGTGACGCCAAGCAGGGTTAGATCGCCTTCCACCGCCGCCGGCGCATTGCCGCTGAAAATCATGCGCGTGCTTTTGAAGGTCATGGTCGGGAACTGCTCAACGTTGAAGAAGTCCTTGCTCTTCATCACGCCTTCCATGAAGGCGTGGCCAGTGAGGAACGATGCGGTCTGGATCGTCACTTCGACGCTGCCGGTTTTCGCTTCGGTATCGAGCACCGCCTTGCCCGCTGACTTCATGAAGGCGCCGGTGTGATTGGAGAAGAAGTTGTGCATCACCTCGAAGCGCGGGATGGTGTGATCCGGGTCGAGCGTGTAGGCAACCGGAGCCGCCTGCACGCCGGTGGCGAGTAATGCGGCAAAGGCAGGGGCGAGAGCGAATCGGGTGAGGCTTTTCATGTTGTCTCCTGTGGTTGAAACGGGTTTGTGAAAGATTGCGGCCAAATCCTGCGTTGCCGCTTTGTCGATTAATTGCGGCGTTTCATTTTTTCAGATACACCTTGAAGCGCACGGCCACCTCGTTGGCGACAACGGTGGTATCGGCCCAGGGGCCGTCGCCAATTTTGAAGTCGTTGCGTTTTAACGGTACGGCACCTTCGAGGAAGGTACCGCCGGCATCGGACTTGGCGCTAAAGCTTGCAAGCACGTCACGGGTAATGCCCTTGAGCGTGAACTTTGCCGGCGCTTCGTAGCGGCCGCCGCCCAGGGCTTTGGCGCCGTTGACCACAAAGGCAGCCTTGGGGAATTGTTTGGTGTTGAACCAGGACGCGCCCTGGATATCGCTGTTCCACCCGGCATCGCCCAATTCGACGCTGGTGACATCGACATCGATGTTGGCGCGCGTGGCTTCGGGCTTGGCGGCGTCGAACGTGATCTGTGCAGTGAATTTCCTGAACTTGCCGTTGCCCGGCACGTTCTCCTGCTTGAAGCCAAAGCTGATCTCGCTTTTGGCGAGGTCCACGGTTTGCGCGGTGGCCAACAAGGGCATGGCGGCCAGCGCAGCGAGCACACAGGCGGCGCGCGCCAGTGAAGGTGCGAGGTGGCGATTCATGGTGTCTTTCCCGGCAGCATGCGCGACATGATGCCATCTCTGTCGATGACGGCATGTTTGAGGGCTGCGAGCACATGCAACAGCACCAGGGCGGCGAACGAATAGGTGAGGGTCATGTGGACGAATTTCAGATTGAAGGCGAGGGCGGGATCCTTGTCCACCAGGTCGGGCAACTGCAGGCAGGCAATGCCGAACGGCACGGTCGGCACACCCGCAGCGGAGGAATAGAGCCAGCCCGACAGCGGCGCGGCCAACAGCAAAACATAAAACAGGGCATGTACGGCGCCCGAGAGCGCGCGCTGCCATTGCGGCAGGGCCAGCGGCAGCAGTGGCGGCGCATGGTTGGCGCGCCAGACCAGGCGCAGCAGCGCGAGGGCAAAGATGGTGACGCCGATCCACTTGTGGTACGCGTAGAAGCTCAATTTTTGCGGGCTGAATGTCAGGCTCACCATGGTGAGGCCGAGTGCGAAGCCGCACACCAGCAGCAGCGCGATGAGCCAGTGCAGGGCTATGGCGATGCCGGGGTAACGAAGCGGTGTTGCGGCAGGCATGTGCTGAAGAGGGACTTCCACCAAAGGTTTGCGGGGCATTGCCAGAGAGGCGCGGCAGGGGGTTGCCACAGGCCGGCGGGCAGATGCAGGCAGCATTCGCGCACTGCCTCATGTCATCCTTGCGCCGCGCTGATCTTACCGCGCCGGGTCGATTCGTGGCACGATGCGGGCTTCCCCGGCTGCGCTTCGCGCATGCCCAAACCAACGCTTCGATGCGGGCCCGATCAACCATGGATGCCATCACCCTTGCCGTGATTCAAAGCGGCCTTAACCAGGTCTGCAACGAGATGGATCTGGCTTTTGTGCGCGCAGCCTTTTCGCCGGTGATCGCCGAGGCGCTCGATCGCTCCGACGGCATCTATCACCGCGGCGGACGCGTGGGCGACGCCGACATGCGCGGTGGCGAGTTGATTGCACAGGGGGAGCTCGGCTTGCCGGTGTTTGTCGGCACCATGCAGTTTTCGGTCGAGGCAGTGATCGAACGGGCACGGGCGCTGAATCTGACGCTGCATCAGGGCGATGTCTTCATCCTCAACGACCCCTACCTTGGCGGCACGCACTTGATGGATGTGAAGTTCGTCAAGCCGTTTTTTTATCAGGGCAAGCTGTGGTGCTGGCTCGCCAACACCGGCCACTGGCCCGACACCGGCGGCATGGTGCCGGGCGGCTTTTCGGCCAATGCCACCGAGGTCGAGCAGGAAGGCCTGCGCCTGCCGCCGGTCAAGCTTTACAAGCAAGGCGTGCTCGATGAGGAAATCCTCGCCATCATTCTGTCCAACATCCGTGTCGCCGATCAGCGCATCGGCGACATCAAGGCGCAGGCCGCAGCACTGGTTACCGGCGAGAAGCGCTTGAGCGCATTGCTGGACCGTTATGGCGCCGCCGAGGTCGATGGCGCGATTGTCGAACTCAAGCGCCGTGCCGCCGCGCAGATGCGCGCCAGGATTGCGACCATTCCCGATGGTGTCTATGAGGGTGAAGCCTTCGTCGACTCCGATGGCGTGGTCAATCAGCCGCTGCGCATTGCAATGAAGGTCACCAAGAGCGGCGGTGGCCTCGATGCAAGCGGGGGCGGCGCAGACCAGGCCGACGTGAAGCTGTGCTTCGACATGAGCGGTTCATCCGGGCCCTGCCGCGGGCCGATGAACAGCGTGATTGCGACGACCCGGTCGTCGATCTATCTCGCGGTCAAGCATATCTTCCCCGAGGTGCCGATCAATGCCGGCACCTTCGCGCCGCTCGAGATCATCGATCCCCACGACACCTTCCTCTATGCGCGCTATCCGCGCCCGGTGTCGGGCTGTGCTGCGGAGGTGAGCCAGCGCATCGCGGAAGCCGTGTTTGCCGCCTTGGCGAAAGCCATTCCCCAACAACTGTTTGCGGCGCCGGCCGGCACCAGCGGTAACCTCGGCGTCGGTGGCACCGACCCCAAAACCGGGCAGGCCTACGTGATGTACGTAATTTCGGGGGGCGGCTATGGTGGCAGCCCCTTGGGTGACGGCCTCTCGAATGGTTGCTCCACCATCGGCATCTCGAAAACCACACCGATTGAAATCATGGAGCAGCGCTACCCTGTGCTGTTTGAGGAGTTCTCCCTGCACGAAGGCTCGGGCGGCGCCGGCGCACACCGCGGCGGCTTTGGCGTCAACTACAAAATCCGCATTCGCCGCGGCGAGGCGGTGGCGTCCATGGTGATGGATCACGGCCGCACCGGGCCGCAGGGTGCGGCGGGTGGTGCCGAGGGCGGCGTCAACAAGGTAACCATTGTGCGCGATGGCGCGGATTACGTGCCGCCGCATTTGTCCAAGGATCAAAGCATTGCGCTCGCTGCGGGCGACCTCATTTGTGTCTCGACACCCGGCGGCGGCGGATTTGGCGAACCGGTGGAACGCTCCCGCGCAGACATCGAGCGTGACATCACGCGCGGCTACTACACTCGGGAGGAAGCGCAACAGCGCTTTGGCGTGGCCTTGTAAGGCGGTGCTACGTCCGCTGACGTGTATGGGAACGCCACCGGGCGCTTGCCCCGGCCCGCTACCGGGTGCGGCGGTGGATTGCGCCGCAATGGCCCCGCTTAGCCGCCGTAGGCCGACACCGTGCCGGTTTGGGTGAAAGTGTGGATCGACTTTTCCAGCGACTTGTATTCGTCGCAGGTCTTGCCGCAGATTTTTTCCAGTCGCGCCAGGTGCTCTGCGGCCTTGGCCTTGTCACGCTGGATCAGATAGGCGATGCCGATGTATTCGTTGGCGCCACGGTGGTTGGGGTTGAGTTTCAGGGCGATGTTGTAGTGCTCCATGCCTTTGACATGGCTGCCGTTGTTGCGATGGGAAAAACCGAGCAGATTGTGGATGTCCGCATTGTTGCGGTCGCGGGCCAGCGCCTTGTCCAGATGGCCGATGGCCTTGGCCCATTGACGCGCCTTGACCGCTGCGCGACCTTCGTCCAGATCGCTCGCTGCAGCGGGCGCAGCCGGCGTTTCGTCGGTACCGGCGCCAAAGGCCGGAGCGCCAACGCAGAGCAGAAACGCGGCAAGGACGGATGAATGAATCAGATGCATGGGGTTCTCCAGATTCTCGCTACACGCGCGGGCAAAGATGGGTCAGGCGGATATGATACGTTCAAGTCGATGTGTGTGGATGCCGCCCGCACGCGTGCAGGCATGCGCGCAGGCACGGGCGGCACAGTGTCAACCAGGGAGTGAACACAGATGTTTGAGCGCGTATTCCAGGGCAAGCAGGTACTGATTTCGGGCGGATCGAGCGGCATCGGTTTTGCCATCGGGCAAGCCTTTGCGGTGGCAGGCGCGGTGGTGACGGTGACCGGCCTGTCCGAACCGGAGCTGGCCGAAGCCAGGTCCGCAGGCATGCGGGTGGCTGCGCTTGACGTGGGCGATCTGGCAGCCTGTCAGAAGCTCATGGCCACCTTCAGCAGTCTCGACGTGCTGGTCAACTGTGCCGGCATGATCCGCCGCGCCAACGCCGAGCACGATCCGGTCGAATTTGAAACCGTGATCAATGTCAATCTCAACGGTACGCAACGCCTGTGTGCGTTGGCGCGGCCGCTGCTCAAGGCGGCCGGGGACAAGCAAGGCGGCAGCATTGTCAACACGGCGTCGATGCGCAGTTTCTTTGGCGCGGCGCTCACACCGGCCTATGCAGCGAGCAAGGGCGGCGTGATGCAATTGACCAAGTCGCTTGCCATCGCCTATGCGGAAGACGGCATTCGCGTCAATGCGATCGCACCAGGCTGGGTTGCCACTGCGCTCACCAAACCATTGCGCGACAACGTGGAAGCCAACCGGGCGGTGATTGACCGCACGCCGATGAAGCGCTGGGCAGATCCGGCCGACATAGCCGGGCCCGTGCTGTTCTTGTGTTCGCCGGCGGCCGCGTTTGTGACCGGGGTGATCCTGCCGGTGGACGGCGGATATATGGTGGCGTAAGGCTCGCGTGAGTGGCAACTGGCGCGCTCCTGCGGCGTGACGGATTTGTGAATATTCGTGTCATCGCCTGAAATTATCTGGACGATGCACGATAATCGTGTGGTTCGAGCCATGTGAAGCGCCCGCGTTCTGCAACAAGAATATGCCCACCGAAGACCCAACGGACCTCGATTTCACTGAAATTTTCGCCAAACGCGAAGTGGCGGCACCGACGCCGGAGCAGCTGGCGAGAATCGAGGCCGACGCCCTGATCGGCGCCAACGAAGTCAAGAAGGGCGGATTTTGTGTGTCTGTGGCGCGCCCCGGTCTGCGTGCGCGTGGCGCCTCTCCCATGCACCCGATCGTGCTGGTGGTCGAGGACGAGCCGATCACGTCCAAACTGCTCGAACGCATCCTGACGGGCGCCGGTTACAAGCCCCTGATTGCGCGCAGCGGCAAGGAGGTGGTCGAGAAATTGCGGTCGCCGCCGCCGCCCGATCTGATTTTGATGGACGTCATGCTGCCCGACATAGACGGGTTCAAGATTGTCGAGCGTATTCGCCAGCACAAGGTGATTGGTGACATCCCGATCATCATGGTGTCCGGCCGTGCCGAACTGGCCGACGTGACGCGCGGCTTTGAAGTCGGAGCCGATGGCTATGTCACCAAACCCGCGACGCGCGCGGCGTTGCTGGGCGTGATTGAACAGGTGTTGAAGGGCGGGGCCTAGGCCGGGCACACAGCGGCGAGTGGCGCGACTGTGCCCGTGGCCGCGTTGGGTGTCGGGCAGTGCGACCGCCCATGCCGATGCGGCCGCTTCAGATGCCGACCAGCGCGGCACCGATGACGCCGGCAGAGTCTCCCATTTGATGCTGCACGATTGGCGTGGTCAACTCGTCGTTGAATACGCGTTTGGCCACTTCTGCGATGCCGCGCGAGTAGAGTTCTTCCATGTTCGACAGACCGCCGCCCAGCACGACGATGTCAGGGTCGAGTACGCCGATCAGGTTGGCCAGTGCTTGCCCGAAGCGCGCGAAGTATTCGTCCATGATCACCTCGCATTCCGCATCGTGGGCCTGAAACCCTTGGTGGATGCGGCTCGCCGGCCATGTGTGTCTGTGATCGTTGGCAGGAGCGCCGCGCCGGGCCAGCCGCCCGCGAAAACGGCGTTCGATGCCACTGCCGGAAATGAAGGTCTCCACGCAGCCGCGCGCCCCGCAAAAGCAGGCGTCGCCGGACGGATCGATCACCATGTGGCCCCACTCGCCGGCCAGTGACTGGGGGCCGCACCGAACCTCGCCGTCCATCACAATACCGCCGCCGCAGCCGGTACCGAGGATGACACCGAACACCAGACCATGCCCGCGTCCCGCGCCTTGCAGGGCTTCGGCCAGTGCAAAGCAATTGGCGTCGTTCTCCATGCGCAGGGGATGGTGCAGGGCAGATGCGAGCATTTTGTCCAGAGGCAGACCGTTGAGGCAGACCGTGTTGGAGTTTTTGAGCAGTCCGGTCTTGCGTGAAATGGCGCCGGGCGTGCCAATCCCCAGGGTGTGGGGGGAGTCATCGATCGTATAGACCAATCCTGCGTAAAGTTCGGCGATGCGGGCGATGATGTGCTGCGCTCCGCCCGCCGCTTCCGTGTCGATGCGGCGGCGCCCGATCTCCCGCCCCTGGGCGTCGAGTGCCACTCCCTCGATTTTGGTGCCGCCAAGGTCGATGCCGATACGATGCGCGGGTGGGCTCACGCAGGCGCTCCGGTCATCGACTTGGTCCCCGTGCGCCTGATCGCTTGAATTGATCGCATGGCCAGAGATCTATTGCATGGCCGCAGGCTTGATCGTGCCGATGACCTTGACACCCTTGCCGGCGGGTGCGACGACCACCACCTCGCCCGACTCGGGGAAGACGCCGGTCACCGCGGTCACGATCAACTGATGCGTGACCAGCACCAGCGGTGCGCTGCCGCGCTTGTGCTTGACGATGCGGGCCACCACTGCGTCGCGCTGGCTGGTTTCGTTGCTGCGGTTGCGCAAAAAAGAGTTGAGGGCGGGCCAGTCTTGCGCACCCCCAAACGCCAGTTGTGCTGTTTCACGGCAGCGGCACCATTGGCTGGTGAGCACGTCACCGGGCTGAAGTCCGATTTTCTTCAGATGTGCGCCGATACGCCGGGCTTCATCACGCCCGGCCTCCGACAGGTTGCGCTGGGTCGAACAATCATCGACTCTGAACTGTTCGGGGTCGCCGCCGCCGGGGGCGGTGGCATGGCGTATCAACAGCGTGACACCGCCGGCGCGAATCGCGACTTCGACCGGCCCCGCATGGGCGAGGGCGGCGGACACGCCGAGCAGGGCGGCGGCGAGCCATGCAATCAGTTGTCGTCGCATCATATTCACGGTTGGGGCGGCACCTATAATTCTCACCGATTATCCACTGCACCATGAGTCCCCCTCCCGCTTTTTCTCCCTGGCGCTATTGCGTCGCACCGATGATGGACTGGACCGACCGGCATTGCCGGTTTTTTCATCGCCAGTTGTCGCGGCATGCGCGTCTCTACACGGAGATGGTGACGACGCCTGCGCTGATCCACGGCAAGGTGCCGCGCCATCTGGATTTCGACTCAGCCGAACATCCGGTTGCCCTGCAACTGGGCGGCAGCGAGGCTGATGAGCTGGCGCATTGCGCGAGGCTGGCCGCGCAATGGGGCTACGATGAGGTCAACCTTAACTGCGGCTGCCCCTCCGAGCGGGTACAGCGCGGCGCCTTCGGCGCCTGCCTGATGGCTGAGCCGGCATTGGTACGCGACTGCGTCAAGGCAATGGTCGATGCGCTGGCCGCTGGTCAGGGCAGTATCGCAGGAGCCGCCCCGATACCCGTTACGGTCAAGCATCGCATCGGTATCGATAAAACCGATTCGTATGATTTCGTGCGCGATTTCGTCGGCACCGTCGCCGAAGGCGGCGCGCACGTGTTCATGGTGCATGCCCGCAGTGCGTGGCTAAAGGGCTTGTCGCCCAAGGAGAACCGCGAAATTCCGCCGCTGCGCTATGACTTCGCTGCCCGGTTGAAGCGCGATTTTCCGCAGCTTGCCTTTGTCGTCAATGGCGGCATCGCCTCACATACCGAGGCAGCGCGGCACCTTGAAACCAGCGATGGCGTCATGATTGGGCGCCATGCCTATCACGAGCCATGGACCTTGGGTGGCGTGGATGAAATGTTCTTTGGTGCAACGGCATCAGCGCGCACACGCCTGGATGTGGTGGAGGCCATGCATGCCTACGCGGCAGGCGCGACGGCCCGTGGCGTGTCGCTGCGCCACATTACACGCCACATGCTCGGCCTGTTCACCGGCATGCCCGGCGCGCGCGCCTGGCGGCGCATGCTCTCCGACAGCACCCAGCTGGCGCGCAACGACCCTGACCTGTTGCTCGAAGCAGCGCGCCAGACCCGGCCGCTGCCGCTCGCCGCGCAACCATCTATCCGTGTAGCCGCGTAGACTTGCGCCATGCTCATTACTTCGCTGCTCGATACCGACCTCTACAAGTTCACCATGATGCAGGTGGTGCTGCATCAGTTCCCCGGCGCCCAGGTCGAATACCGCTTCAAATGCCGCACGCCAGGCGTTCAACTCGCGCCTTACGTGGGCGAAATCAAGCGCGAGATCGACCACTTGTGTTCGCTCCGGTTTGATGAGCAGGAGCTCGGATACCTGCGCGGCATGCGTTTCATCAAGAGCGATTTCGTCGATTTTCTCGGCCCGTTCCAGATGAACGCGAAGTACGTCTCGGTGGCGGCTGCGGCCGGTGGCGGCATCGATGTGACGGTGAAAGGGCCCTGGCTGTACACCATTTTGTTCGAGATTCCACTACTTGCCATCATCAACGAAGTCTATTTCCGCAATACCCAACCGGTGCCCGATGTTGCCGAAGGGCGCCGCCGCCTCGCTGAAAAGATTGCGCTGGTGGCGGGCAGGGCGGAATTCGCCGCAGCCGGTGCGGAACTGCGCATCGCCGACTACGGCACGCGGCGCCGCTTTTCCAAAGTCTGGCAGGACGAAGTGGTGCTCACCCTCAAGGACCGGCTCGGCGTCAATTTCGCCGGCACCTCCAACGTGTGGCTGGCGCAAAAGCACGGCGTTACCCCGCTCGGCACCATGGCGCATGAGTATCTGCAGGCGGTGCAGGCGCTCGGGCCTCGTTTGCGCGACTCACAGCAGTTTGCCTTCGAGATGTGGGCGCGCGAGTATCGCGGTGACCTCGGCATCGCGCTGTCGGATGTCTACGGCATGAGTGCCTTTTTGCGCGACTTCGACATGTATTTCTGCAAGCTGTTCGATGGCGCCCGGCACGATTCGGGTGACCCATTCGAGTGGGGCGAGCGGCTCATCGAGCACTATCGGAAGAACCGCGTCGATCCGCATACCAAGACCCTGATTTTTTCCGACAGCCTCAATGTGCCGCTGGCGATCCGCCTCTACGAGCGCTTCCGGGGGCGCACACAAACCGCGTTCGGCATCGGCACCAACCTCACCAACGACCTCGGCTACACGCCGCTCAACATCGTCATCAAGATGACGCGCTGCAACGGCCAGCCGGTGGCGAAACTCTCCGACTCGCCCGACAAGAACATGTGCGACGACGAGCACTACATGGCTTATCTGCGCCAGGTGTTCGAGATTGCGCAGCCGGGGAGCGCCGCACCTGCTTGAGCGTCGCTGCGCCAGCTAAAATTGCCGAATCGCGTGACGCAATGTTGCGGCGACACGGCGCGCCGCGGCAGTACTTCGAACGCCCACCTTCGCCAACATCCATGAAAAACGAAAATTTCCCCAAACTATCCAACCGCTCTTCTGCCCTTGGCACCGAGAACGCATTCGTTGTGCTCGGCGAAGTCACGGCGCTGCAGCGCGCCGGCAAAGACATCATTTCCTTTTGCATTGGCCAGCCCGATTTTCCGACGCCGGTGAACATTCAGGATGCCGCCGTCAAGGCGATTCGTGAAGGCAAACACGGCTACACGCCATCGAACGGCATTCCCGAGTTGCGCGAGGCGATTGCGCGCGAGGTGAACCACATGCGCGGCTTGACCGGTGCGCAGTGCGTCTCGGCAGACGATGTCGTGGTCGGTTCGGGTGCCAAGCCCTTCATCGCCTACGCGATTCTCTCGACCACGGATTTCGGCGCGGGCGACGAGGTGATTTACCCGAATCCTGGTTTCCCGATTTACGAATCGCAGATCGTCGCCAATGGCGCGGTGCCGGTGCCGCTTGGACTCAAGGAGGCGCGCAATTTTGCCTTTGACCCGGCCGATCTCGAAGCGGCGATCACACCGCGTACCAAGCTCCTGATCCTCAACTCTCCACATAACCCGACCGGCGGCTCGCTCACGCGGGCAGATCTGGAAGCGATTGCGGCGATCATGCGCAAGCATCCTCAAGTGTGGATTTACGCCGACGAGATCTACTCGCGGCTGATCTACCCGAGTGACTCCGCCTCTGGCGCCAGTGCGTTTCAATCGATTGCCGCGTTGCCCGGCATGCTGGCGCGCACCATCATCAGCGACGGCGCATCGAAGACCTGGGCGATGACCGGCTGGCGCATCGGCTATGCGGTCAACAAGACGCTGGCGCCGACGTTCACGCGCTGGGTCACCAACACCGAGTCATGTGCTTCGCATATCAGCCAGTGGGCGGTGGTCGAGGCGATCAACGGGCCGCAGGCTGATGCAGACATGATGAAGGCCTCGTTTCTGAAGCGGCGTGACCTGATTGTCGGGCTGCTTAACCAGGTGCCGGGCATCCATTGTCTTACGCCCGGCGGCGCGTTTTACGCCTGGCCGAACGTGACCGAGGCCTGCCGCATGACCGGCTGCACCGACTCGGAAGACTTTCGCAAAAAGCTGCTCAACGAGGCCGGGGTGGCGGTACTGGCGGACATTCATTTTGGCGCGCGCGTTGCCGGCGAGGGGCAGCACATCCGCTTCTCCTACGCGGCCTCCGAGCAGGCCATCAAGGACGGCGTTGGCCGGATCGCCGAGTGGGTCCGGAAAAATACCAGGTAGACGTCAAACTCGCGTAAGCCTGTCCGGCTAGAGTAAGTCCGGTGCCACCCCGCTAGCAGGCCCTGCAAACGCAGATGGCAATCCGGAAACCGTTGGGGGCAACGGTTTTGGCGATCTTTACAGGAATTCGAGGGGAGCGGATATGGTAGCGCGCGTACTGTTGGTCGTTGGGATGTTGCTGGCCTCGCCGGTGTTTGCCGCCGCGGCAGGGGCCGGATGGTCGCCACACATCATCACGCTGGGGCCGGTCCCGATCGATTTCATCCTGTTTGCCTGCGTGCTGCTTGGCATTGCCTTGTTTCACCACCATACCTTCAACATTGCGGTGGGGGGCGTGATCGTGGTCACAATGTACAAGTTGATGGTGACCGGATTCAAGCCAGGCCCCGGTTTGGAGGGGCTGTTTCTCCACCTCGGCCACGAATGGGTGACGCTGGCCAACCTCCTCGGTCTGTTGCTCGGCTTTGCGCTGCTGTCCAAGCACTTTGAGGACAGCAAGGTGCCGGATATCCTGCCCCATTATCTGCCGGACGACTGGAAGGGCGGCTTTGTCCTGCTGATCCTGGTGTTCGTTTTGTCCGCGTTTCTGGACAACATTGCCGCAGCCTTGATTGGCGGTACCGTCGCCGCCGGCGTGTTTCGGCGCAAGGTGCATATTGGATACCTGGCGGCGATTGTTGCGGCTTCCAATGCCGGCGGTTCCGGCAGTGTGGTCGGCGATACCACCACGACCATGATGTGGATCGACGGTGTCAACCCGGTCGATGTGCTCGGCGCTTACGTTGGCGCCGTGACCGCGCTGTTGTTCTTCGGTATCGCCGCCGCGCGCCAGCAGCATGCCTACAACCCGATCACCAAGGATGCGCCACCTGGCATGCA
>JANLTL010000465.1:0-1696 GCA_031362905.1 Burkholderiales bacterium
ATCACTTGCACGCGCAGCGATGGCGCGCGCCATCTCGCGCGGGCCCCAGAAGTTCTCGCCAATCTGGACTGGCGTCCTGAGTGCCGCAGCCACTTGTGCGTTGCCGGCATGGTCGTCGGCGCGCACCGGCTCTTCAATCCAGGTGAGGCCCGGTTCGTCGAGTGCATCGAGCGCATGGCCGCGGCGGATCGCTTCGGCGGGGGTCAGCGCCTGGTTGTAGTCGGTCATGATCTGCACGCCCGCGGGAATGGCCGCGCGCACCGCGTGGACTGCCGCGATGTCTGCTTCGAGCGTGGCGTAACCGAGGCGCAGCTTGACGGCGGTGAATCCGCCCTGCAATAGCTCGACGGCTTCGCGGGCCACCTTGTCCGGACCCATCAAGCCGAGGCCGCAACTGGTATAGGCCCTGATGGGTTTCAAGTCGCCACCGAGCAGGCGTGCCAGCGGCAGCCCGGTTTCAATCGCCTTCGCATCCCACGCCACCATGTCGATGCCCGCGATCGCCATGCCGACGAGACCAGTGGCACCGAGCAGGGTGAAACGCCGGTTCAACATTTGCTCGATGTCGATGGGGGCGAGCGGTTGACCCACGATCAACGCGGCCATGTCGTCGAGCAGTGCCACTTGTGCCTTAAGCGCCAGCGGCGTGACACAGAACAGATAGCCGCGCCCGACTGCGCCAGTAGAAGTTTCCAGATCAATCAGCACCAGCGGCACTTTGTCGATGGCGCCGGTGGCGGTGTGGAGCGGGCGCGTCATCGGCACATGGACGGCGCGGGCGGTGAGAGAGCGGATGGTGGACATGAGGGGCGCCGTCAGGGAGGGATTGGACTAGCCATTTACTTTGAGATAGACCGCATACAGCGAGGTGGTGCCGCAGATGAACAGGCGGTTGCGGCGTAGCCCGCCGATCTCGACATTGCCGCACATTTCGGGAATGCGCACCTTGCCGATCAGCGTGCCGTCGGCGCGATAGCAATGCACGCCTTCGGCGCAACTGGTCCAGATGCGCCCGGCGGCATCGATGCGAAAGCCGTCAAACACGCCGGCGGTGCAGGTGGCGAACACGCTCGATGCGCCCAGGGTTTTGCCATCGGTGTTGACGGCGAGCTTGCGGATGTGGCGCGGCGCGGCCGGGTGTTCGGTGGCGCCGCTGTCGGCGATGTAGAGAAACTTTTCATCGCGTGAAAACGCCAGGCCATTGGGGTGATGAAAATCGCTCGCGACGCGCGTTACTGCGCCGCTCGCCGCATCGATGCGGTAGACGTGGCAGCCGTCCTGCTCGCGCGGGGCAATCGAGCCTTCGTAGTCAGCGATGATGCCGTAGTCGGGGTCGCTGAACCACACCGAGCCATCGGACTTCACGACCACGTCATTCGGTGAATTAAGTCGCTTGCCTTCAAACGAATCGGCGAGCACGACGATGCGCCCATCATGCTCGGTGCGCGTCACGCGGCGCGTGAGGTGCTCGCAGGTGATGATGCGGCCCTGGCGGTCGCGCGTGTTGCCATTGGCGTTGTTGGAGGGTTTGCGGAAAACGGACGTGGTGCCCGTTTCTTCGTCCCACTTGTGCATACAGTTGCCCGGCACGTCGCTCCACACCAGCGTGCGCGTGTCACCCAGCCACACTGGGCCTTCTGCCCAGCGAAAGCCCGTCGCCAAGCGCTCAACTTTCGCCAAACTCAGGCGGTATTTG
>JANLTL010000479.1:0-3377 GCA_031362905.1 Burkholderiales bacterium
GCTGATGGTGCGCGGCACCGACAAGGCGCGCTGCGTGGTGTTGTTGCATGCGGTGGCACACAACGTGATGCGCATGCTCGCTTTGGCGCCCCAGTTGCTCGGCATAGGGACAGGTACGTCCTGCGCGAGCAAATTGATGGCGGTGCCGGGATAAACCGGTTGAAAATGCAAAATTTAGAGGGAAAACCGCTGCCAACCGCCAATTTCCGCCAAATCGGTCAATTCAATATTTCAAAATCGGCGCTGCAATTTTGGCGTCCAGTACAGCACGTCAAATGCTAAAACACAATTTGTTCACAGCCTCTGAGACTGCGGGATTGTTGTTTCAGGGCGTCCAACGGTGTCCAACCGAATCCAGACGGTTCCAGGGGCATTTCCGGGGGTATTTTCCAAGAACCGCTGGGGGGTTGAGATGTCGCTTACCGACGCCGCTTGCAGGAACGCCAAATGCGCTGAAGGGCGCAAATACCAGACCTTTGCCGACAGTGGAGGCTTGCGCCTGTAATCGAGGCGCAGCTCTCGCATGTGGAGGAAACCCGCGTTCGCGCTGCGTACAACCACGCGCGCTGCCGCGAGGAGCGCCGGGAACTGATGCAGTCCTGCGCGGCCTACCTGGATGCGATTCGTCGCTCCGATACGGTGGCGCCGATCAAGCGCAAGTCGGCATGGCTGGCGGCCTGATCGCCCAATGGTCGGCGCGGCCGGCTGAAACAGCCCGAAGGCAAGAGGCCGCCCAAGCTCACCGGCCTGACCCAGGAGCAGATGTCCAAGATGGAGCGCGAAATGAGCAAGCTGCAGGGGCAGTACAAGATGGTCGAGCAAACCTACGGGCAGGACGTGCTCAATCTGGTGCTGGCCAAGGGCTATTTGACCAAACTGCTGGAGAACAAGGCGGTTACCAAATACCTGAAACAGCACCAGCCGGAGGTGCTGGCCGAGTTTGCGGCCATCGTGCGGACGGTGTCGGTCGACCACTAACGCCGGTTCAAGCCGCCGCGCTAAACCGCCGGGCCCAGGGGCGCCGGCCAGCCGAAAGTCCGGGTAAGTCCGAAAATGGTTAGAAAAGTCAGGAAAACCCTTGAGGCTCACGCCGCGAGCCCTTAGGATGTGATTCTTCCCTGCATGGTGAGATTTCCTCTCGTGAACCAGACCGAACGCCTGTACAAGATCGAGCAGATGCTGTCTGAATCCGGCGTGGTGCCGATCGAGACCATGCTGGAACGCCTTGAGATCTCCCGCGCCACCTTCAAGCGCGACCTGGATTACCTGCGCGACCGCCTGCACGCGCCCATCGTGTGGGACCGCGGCCAAGGCGGCTATCGGTTCGACGGGTCGGCTGGCCGTGGCACGCGCGCCGGCCCCAAGCACGAACTGCCGGGGCTGTGGTTCAACAGCAGCGAGGCCTACGCGCTGCTTGCAATGCAGCAATTGTTGAAGGAGATCGAGCCTGGGCTGCTGGCGGGCCAGGTCGAGCCCCTCAAAACCCGCTTGCGCGCGCTGCTCGGGTCCACCGACCATGACGTGGACGAGGTGGAGAAGCGCATCAAGGTGGTTCAGGTCGGCGCCCGGCATGCCAACCCGGCGCTGTTCGCCGAGGTGGCCAACGCCGTGCTGTCACGCCGGCAGATCCGGATTTCGTATTTCTCGCGCGGCACCGGTGAGGACACTGACCGCACCATCTCGCCCCAGCGCCTCGTGAACTACCGCGGCAGTTGGTACGTGGATGCCTGGTGCCATTTGCGCAACGACCTGCGCAGCTTCTCGGTCGATTCGATCCGCAAGGCGGACGTGCGGAACGACCGTGCCAAGACAGTGGCGGAAAAGGACCTGAAGGAATATTTCGAAACCAGCTACGGCATATTTCGCGGCAAGGCGACCAAGGTGGCCAAGCTCAGGTTCACGCCGGCGCAGGCGCGCTGGGTGGCCAATGAAACCTGGCATGCGCAGCAGAAGGGCAGCTTCGAGGAGGACGGCAGCTATGTGCTGGAGCTGCCGTATCACGATGACCGGGAACTGGTGATGGATGTATTGCGGCATGGGGCGGATGTGGAGGTGATCGGGCCGACGGAGTTGCGGCGCGTGGTGGTTGCGCAGGCACGGGCGGTGGTGGGGCGGCACGATGGCAAATGAAGTGGCGCGCGCGCTGAAGGGCGCGGGTGCCAAGGGGGAATTCGCCGACTACGCGCCCTTCCTTGCCGCGGTGAAGGAGCGGGTGCTGCATGCCCGGACGTCGCCGGTGCGGGCGGTCAATCGCGGCTTGATTTTTCTGTATTGGGATATCGGGCGAGCCATCGTCGCGAAGCAATCCGAATCGGGTTGGGGCGACGCCGTGGTGGAGTGTCTGGCCGCCGATCTCTGACGTGCACTCCCGGACATGAGTGGTTTCTCCGGACGCAACCTGCGTGACCTGGAGAGAATGTGGCTCGCCTATTCCGGCACGGACTTTTGGCGACAATCGCTGGCGCTTTTCAAGGTCCTGCAGCGGGATCTCAGGGCACCGTGCTTTTACCGCTGACCTGGCGGGCGCGTTGCGCGGTTGGTCTATGCGCAATGCCGCCGATTGGGGCCGTTCCGAGCGCTTGATTGCCTGCCCCGAAGTGCGAATTCGAGGGCGTTCAATTAAGAACACTTTATTAATACAGTTATAGTGTTATTATAAGTGCCATGAAAGAGCGACCTCCCGCTTCAACCGACCCTGTCAGCGTGCAGGAATACCCGCTGGCAGACCTGTGCGTACTGGCCGGCATGTCTGTCCGCACGGTGCGCTACTACATGCAATTGGGGTTGGTGGACCGCCCCGAAGGCGAAACCAGGGCGGCGCGCTATGGGCTTCGCCACTTGGAGCAACTGCTAAAAATCCGCAAATGGTCTGAGGCCGGCATTTCGCTGGAGCGCATTCGCGAGTTGCTCCACGGGGAGGTGGCACCGGTACCGGCGCGCATGCCGCGGCCTGGCTCGCTGGAAGTACGTAGTCATTTGATGGTGGCCGATGGGGTGGAAGTGTCCATCGAGCCAGGCAGGGCCGGCTTGACGCCGGAGCAGGTGCGGCAATTGGTGAAGGGCTTCATGGCCGTGTATGCGCAGGTGTGCGCCAACGACCCGGCAGCTGAAGGCGAATCCGGCAGTACTCAAACCTGAAAGGCAAGTCATGTACACCAACAACCCGAAAGGCCTGCAGACCATGAGCGGTGACCCGGTCATGCTCAAGGGCGTGCGCGTCGAAGGCGATCTGCGCGGACTCATGTTCGAGGCGACCGTCGAGCAGCGATTTGTGAATGAAAATGATTCGAACGTAGAGTTGTTCTACGCATTCCCGTTGCCCTGGGGGGCGGTGCTACTGGGTGTGGCTGTGACCTTGGGCGAAAAGCGCCTGAGCA
>JANLTL010000485.1:0-11614 GCA_031362905.1 Burkholderiales bacterium
ACGTCGCACACCGCCACTTTTTTGCGCGCGCTCGGCCCGGAGCCGTGGAAAGCGGCTTACGTTCAGCCCTCGCGCCGCCCCAAGGACGGCCGCTACGGCGAGAATCCGAATCGCATGCAGCACTACTACCAATATCAGGTAGTGCTCAAACCCGCGCCTGCCAACATTCTCGACCTCTATCTCGGCTCGCTCGAAGCGCTCGGCTTTGATCTAAAGCAGAACGACGTGCGCTTTGTCGAAGACGACTGGGAGAACCCGACGCTCGGTGCCTGGGGCCTCGGCTGGGAAGTGTGGATGAACGGCATGGAGGTCACCCAGTTCACCTACTTCCAGCAGGTTGGCGGCATCGACTGCAAGCCGATCACCGGCGAAATCACCTATGGTCTGGAGCGTCTGGCGATGTATTTGCAGGGCGTCGAGCGCGTGTTTGATCTGGTGTGGACCGATAGCGGCGGGCGCAAGCTCACTTACGGCGATGTCTATTTGCAAAACGAGCAGGAGCAGTCGGCCTACAACTTCGAGTGGAGCGATGTTGATTTCCTGCTCTCGGCATTTGGCGCCCACGAGAAACAAGCCAAGCTCCTGATTGAAAAGCAGCTCGCTCTGCCCGCCTACGAGCAGGTGCTCAAAGGGGCGCACACCTTCAATCTGCTCGATGCGCGGGGCGCGATTTCGGTCACTGAGCGTGCGGCGTATATTGGCCGCATCCGCAACCTCGCGCGCAGCGTCGCGCAGAGCTACCTCGACAGTCGCGCCCGGCTTGGGTTTCCGATGGCACCGAAAGCGTGGGCGGAAGAAGTCACCGCACAGATCGCCAAGCAACAAGAAAAAAAGGCGGCCTGACAATGAACAAGAATCTGTTGGTTGAGCTGTTCGTCGAAGAACTGCCACCCAAGTCATTGAACCAGCTCGGCGACGCATTCGCTGCAGTGTTGGCCGCTTCGTTGAAGGGACAGGGCCTTGCGAGCCAGGCATCGGTGGTGACGGCCTATGCGACGCCGCGCCGGCTGGCCGCGCACCTCACGCAGGTCGCTGCCGCGGCGGCGGACAAACCGGCCTCGCAAAAATTAATGCCTGCTGCGGTGGGCTTGGGCGCCGACGGCAAGGCCACGCCTGCATTGCTGAAAAAGCTCGCCAGCCTCGGTGCGGGACCAGACGCAGTTGCATCGTTGCGGCGCGCAGCCGATGGCAAGGCCGAGACGCTGTTTTTCGATAGCGTGGTCGCGGGTGTCGCACTTGCAGCTGGATTGCAAAAAGCGCTCGACGAAGCGATCGCGAAGTTGCCGATTGCCAAGGTGATGGCTTATCAGCTGGGCGCCGATTGCGACATGCCGGGTTGGAGCACGGTGCATTTCGTGCGGCCGGCGCACCGGCTCGTGGCTTTGCACGGCACGGATCTGGTGGCGGTCAAGGCACTCGGCCTCGCGGCCGGCCGCATGACGCAAGGGCATCGCTTTGAAGCATCTGCTGATTCAATCAGCGTAACGGATGCCGATAGTTACGCACTGCAACTCGACCACGAGGGCGCGGTCATCGCGAGCTTCGCCGCACGCCGCGCCATGATCGCAGAGCAGATTGCAGCCGCTGCGACCAAGGCTGGGGCCAACCTGAAACCGGTTGACGATGACGCTCTGCTCGATGAAGTCACGGCCTTGGTCGAGCGGCCCAACGTGCTGATCGGCACGTTTGAGTCCGCGTTCCTCGATGTGCCGCAGGAATGCCTGATTCTTACCATGAAGGCCAACCAGAAATATTTTCCGCTGCTCGACACCTCTGCGGGCAATCAGGGCAAGCTTAGCAACCAGTTCCTTATCGTCAGCAACATTCGCCCGGCTGATCCGTCCGCAGTCATCAGCGGCAACGAGCGCGTGGTGCGCCCGCGCCTGGCCGACGCCAAGTTCTTTTTCGAACAGGATCGCAAGAAGACGCTGGCGTCGCGCCTGCCCGAGCTGGCAAGGGTCGTGTATCACAACAAACTCGGCACCCAAGCCGAGCGCAGCGAGCGCGTACGCGCCATCGGCCACGCCATCGTCAATCAGATGCGTATGGCCATCGTGCCTTACACGGCGCTGGCCAAGGATGAACTCGACGTGCTCGATAGCAAGGTCCAGGAAGCAGCGCGCCTTGCCAAGACAGATTTGCTCACTGATATGGTGGCTGAGTTTCCCGAGCTGCAAGGCATCATGGGCGTGCATAGTAGCCGCCCATGATGCCTGCGCGACGGCGTGGCGATCGCTATTGAAGACCACTACAAACCGCGCTTTGCGGGAGATGCGCTGCCGCGCAATCACACCGGTACCGTGGTGGCACTCGCCGACAAGTTGGAGACCCTGTGCGGATTATTCGGCATTGGTCAGATGCCGACCGGCGACAAGGATCCCTTCGCGTTGCGCCGTCATGCCCTCGGTGTGATTCGCATCCTGATCGAAAAAAATATGAGCACGGGCCTGCGCGCGCTGGTGGATGCGGCTTTTGCGGCCTTTGCCTTCGAAACCGTTGATGTGAGCGCCTCTGCCAAGGTGGTTGATTTCATTTTTGACCGCCTTGCCAATCAACTGCGCGAGCAGGCTTACTCGGCGCAGCAAGTCGAAGCCGTACTGGCGCTGCAGCCAGATCAGCTCAATCAGGTGCCGAAGCGGCTGGCTGCAGTGCGGGCTTTTGCCGCGCTGCCCGAGTCGGCTGCGCTGGCTGCCGCCAACAAGCGCGTGGGCAACATCCTGAAAAAAGTCGAGGGCACGGTCGCAGCGCACGTCAACAGCGCATTGTTCAGGGAAGAAGCCGAAGGTGCGCTGCACGCGGCGCTGGTCGAGGTCAGCCCGGTGGCTGACGCCGCGTTCGCGCGTGGCGACTACACGGCTTCGCTGCAAGCACTGGCCGCGCTGCGCGCGCCGGTCGATGCGTTCTTCGAGAAAGTGATGGTCAATGCCGAGGACACTGCATTGCGCACCAACCGTCAAGGCCTGCTCGCGATGCTGCAGGTGTCGATGAATCGCGTGGCTGATTTGTCGCGGCTCGCTGCCTGAGCCCATGCCGCGGCGGCGCCTGACATGCCCAAGCACCTCCTGATGACATGCCGCAGCGCATCCTGATCGTTGCGCCCAATTGGCTGGGCGATTCGATCATGGCGCAGCCGCTGCTCTCATTGCTCAAAGAAAAGAGCGGTGCGGCGATCGATGTGATCGCGGTGCCCGCAGTGGCGCCGGTATTCCGCCGCATGCCCGAAGTCTCGCGGGTCATCGAGAAAGATTTTCGCCACGGCAAACTCGACCTCAAAGCACGCTGGATGCTGGGACGTGCGCTCCGGCTCGATGAACGCGGGCAGCCACAGTATGCGCAGAGCTATGTGCTGCCCAACTCATGGAAGTCGGCGCTGGTGCCGTTCTTTGCCGAAGTGCCGGTGCGGGCAGGTTACGCCGGTGAGTCGCGCGTTGGCCTGATCGACGTGCGCCATCCCAATCCGAAAAAGCATGCCGCACGCGAGCCGATGGCGCAGTTTTACGCGCGCCTCGCCGGCCTGCCAGGCCAGCCTGTTCCTGCATTGGATGCACCGCACCTGATGGCTGATCCCTTGCGCATGATTGCCGCCAAGGTGAACCTCCACCTTCATCCACGAGACAGCTTGATTGCGCTCTGTCCCGGCGCGGAATACGGCCCGGCCAAACGCTGGCCCGCCGAGTATTTCGCCGAGGTGGCAAGCAAACTCAAGGCACGCGGCCACACGCCCATCGTACTGGGCGCGCAAAGCGATGTGCCGACCGGTCTCACCATTGAGCAGTTATCGCATGGTGCAGCGATCAATTTGTGCGGCAAGACATCGCTTGATGACGCGATCAATTTGATCGCTGGTTCGCGCGCGGTGATCACCAATGACTCCGGCCTCATGCATGTGGCCGCCGCGCTCGACAAACCGCAACTCGCCTTGTTCGGCTCCAGCAGTCCGGAACATACTCCGCCGCTTTCAGATGCAGCCCGCGTAGTCACGCTGAAAACCGAGTGCAGCCCCTGCTTCGCACGCGAGTGTCCGCTCGGGCATTTCAAGTGCATGCGTGAGTTAAGGCCGGCGCGGGTGCTTGCGGAGTTTGATGCCATTGGTGATTTGCTAACATCGGCTTGACGCCGCGCACTGCGCCGTACTGCAACTCGGTGCCTGACACTGCCCGGCATTGCCCATCCAACCTGCCGCCCGCCCGCCCACTTCACCTCACCGACTGCGATGCCTGCCAAAATCTTTCCCACGCCCCAGGACTGTGAAGCCGCGTATTACGAAGCGCTGGAAAAATCCGACCTCGACGGCATGATGTCGGTGTGGGCAGAAGACGAAGACGTGCTGTGTATCCACCCCGGTGGGGCACGTGTGAGCGGCTATGCGGCAATCCGCGAGGTCTGGCGGCAAATGTTTGCCGGCGGACCGCGTCTCGCGGTGTATGTGGGCCAGGTAATGGCAACGCAAGCGATGTTGATGGCCACGCACTCGGTGCACGAATACATTGCAATGAAGGGCGAGCCGCGCCCCGCGCACCCGGTGGTGGCGACCAACGTCTACATTCGCAGCGGCAACGGGTGGCGCATGATCGTGCACCACGCATCACCCACTCCGCAACGCAGCGCGCAGCCGTCTGCACCCGCGCCGCAGCAGCTACCCAAGACGTTGCATTGATAACTTCGGGTTTTCGTTCAGCGTGGTGGCTGCCGGGCGGTCACGCGCAAACGATTATGCCGGCCTTGGCCGGGCGCGGTGGACGCCTCTGGGACCAGCATGGAGCGCAGCCTGACAGCTGCGTTTATCAGCGCGAACGCTGGCCCAGTTGCGATGCCCAAGGCACGCCCGATGGTGATTTCATCGATGTGGATTTTTTGCCCTGGATCGAACGAGCACCGCTGGTGATGCTGTTTCACGGCCTCGAGGGCAGCTCGCAAAGTCACTATGCCGTCGCCATGATGCGCGCCCTGAGGGCACGCGGCTGGAATGGCTGCGTGCCGCACTTTCGCGGCTGCTCGGGCGAAATCAACCGGTTGCCGCGCGCCTATCATTCAGGAGACTCGCGCGAAATCGATTGGATCATCCGCCGCGCGATTGAGACGCGCAAACCCTCACGGCTCTATGTGGCCGGCGTGTCACTCGGCGGCAATGCCTTGGCCAAATGGGCGGGTGAACAGGGCACGGCAGCAAAACCCTTGGTGGGAGCCGTTGCCAGCGTGTCGGCTCCGCTCGACCTCACTGCCGCCGGGCACACACTGGGGCGTGGTTTCAACCTGGTCTACACGCGCATGTTCCTCACTTCCCTCAAACAGAGCGCCGCTGCCAAGCTGGCAAGGCACCCCGGCATATTCGATGGCGCGGCGGTGCAACGCGCGCGCGACCTCTATGCATTTGACAACCTCGTCACCGCGCCGCTGCACGGCTATCGCGATACCGATGACTACTGGGCGCGCGCCTCGGCCAAACCCTGGTTGCGCCACATCGCCGTGCCGGCGCTGGTGTTGAACGCACGCAATGATCCCTTCCTGCCCGCGCATGCCCTGCCAGGCGCATCCGATGTATCGGCAGATGTCACACTCGAGCAGCCCGCCCACGGCGGGCACGTAGGCTTTGCGCGTGGCGCATTGCCGCCGGGTAACATTGACTGGCTGCCGCAACGGCTGCTCGACTTTTTCTCGCAACACTCTTGAGCCTTCGCCTCATCAACATCTTCCAGGTCTTCCACTCCCTCGATGTCCTCCATCACCCTTCCCAAGGAAATTTTCAAGGCCTACGACATTCGCGGCATCGTCGGCAAGACCCTCACACCTGAAATCGTCGAGTTGATCGGCCGCGCCATCGGCAGCCTCGGCGCCGAGCGCGGCGCCGCCGAGTTTGTGGTTGGCCGCGATGGGCGGCACTCCGGCCCCGCCCTGATCGCCGCTCTGACCAAGGGTCTGCGCGCGGCAGGCATGAACGTGATCGACGTGGGCATGGTCGCGACGCCGCTCACCTACTTTGCCGCTTACGAATTGAATGCAGGCAATGGGCTCCCCTGCGGTTCGTGCGTGATGGTCACCGGCAGCCACAACCCGCCTGACTACAACGGTCTCAAGATGGTGGTGGCTGGCGAAACACTTTACGGCGACACCATCACGGCCTTGCGCGAACGCATCGCCACCGCGGGCTTCGCCAGCGGCAACGGCAGCTTGCGTACCCACGACATCGGCGCCGCCTACTTCGCGCGCGTCGCGGGCGACATCAAGCTCGCGCGGCCTATGAAGATCGCCATCGATTGCGGCAACGGTGTAGCCGGTGCGTTTGCACCTGCGCTGTTCCGCCGCCTCGGCTGCGAGGTGACCGAACTGTTTTGTGAAGTCGATGGCAATTTTCCCAACCACCACCCTGACCCGGCGGTGCCGAAAAATCTGGCCGACCTGATCCATTGCGTCAAGAGCGGTGACGCCGAGTTGGGTCTCGCCTTTGACGGCGATGGCGACCGCCTCGGCGTCGTGACCAAAGACGGCCACATTATTTATCCGGACCGCCAGCTGATGCTCTACGCCGCCGACGTGCTCACCCGCGCACCCGGCGCGACCATCATTTACGACGTGAAATGCACACGCAACCTCGGGCCGTGGATCGCCCAACACGGCGGCAAGCCACTGCTGTGGAAAACCGGCCACTCTCTGGTCAAGGCCAAAATGCGCGAAACCGGCGCTGCACTTGGCGGCGAGATGAGCGGCCACACTTTTTTCAAGGAGCGCTGGTACGGCTTTGACGATGCGCTCTATGTTGGCGCACGTCTGCTCGAAATCGTCTCGCGCTCAGGCAACCCGAGCGCGGTACTCGACGCCCTGCCCGATTCGGTCACCACGCCCGAGCTGCAATTGATGCTCGACGAAGGCGAACATTTCGCGCTGATCGAGCGACTGCAGCGCGACGCAAAATTCCCTGCGGCAGACCGTGTGATCAACATCGACGGCCTGCGGGTTGAGTACCGCGACGGCTTTGGTCTGGCACGCGCATCGAACACCACGCCAGTGGTGGTACTGCGCTTTGAGGGCGAGACGCGAGACGCGCTGCTGCGCATTCAGGCGGACTTCCGCGCCGCGCTGCTGGCGGCCAAGCCGGACGCCGTGTTGCCGTTTTGATCGTGCCCACGCACGCAGACCAGCCATGAGCTTCGACACCTCCGTCATCGCCGCGATGGCGAAATGGCCGGACGTACCCGATGTCTACAATTGGCTGATGCTCGATGCGCGCGGGCGCTACCGGATTCGTGCGCGTGACTACGAAACCAGCGGCCGCTTCGACACCATCGGCAACGCCGCAGTGGTCGAGTTCATCGGACGCAACACGGCGAGTGACGCAGCAGGCCGCTGGTTTTTTCAAAACGGCCCGCAGCGCGTGTTCTTCAAACTCGAATGCACGCCGTTCGTGGCGCGCCTGCAGCCGCAAGGCATGCCGCTGCTGCATACCGGCACAGCCGTCGCACGCGTCGATGCGGTGTGGATCGACGAGCATGCGGCGGCGATTCTGCAGACCGACGCCGGGCCGGCGCTGGTCGATGATCGCGACAATTCCCACTTTATTGCCGGCCTGAAACCCTTGGTGGGTGAGGTTCTTGACGATACGATGTTTGAAGAATGGCTACTGGCAACACTCTCCGGGAAGTTGCTCTGGGAGATTTGCGGTGCGCGCGTACCGGTAGGGCCGGTGCTGCGCGCAGATTTGCCGGCGCGCTTTGGCTTTGTCGCCGCGCCGCAGCCTCCCGCAGGGGCGATGGACTGTTGATTTGCAGACATCATGCCAAAGCGCGCAGCTGGGTCGAATGACGCCAATTTAGTTGGCACCTTGCGGTTCCCAGAGCGAATCGAATCGTTGCGCCAAACTCAAACGCGCTCAGCATGCCGACGCGGTCAGATTAGGTGTTGCACCTCAATCGCTCCCCAGTGACGGCCCAGATATTCCGCGACCAATCGACGGTGACAATGGTGTGGCTTGTGCTCGCTGCACAGCAGGCATCCGGTATCGATCACCTCCCTGGGGATTCTCTCTTCGATGCGGCGCTTATCCATGAGATCGAGAAAGCGCTTTTCGTAAACGGTCCAGTCGCCCTTGTTTTTTTTGTACTCACCGAGCATGTCTTGCGTCGGCGCAAGATCCGGCACATGCACGTAGTCGAGACCGCAAATCTCTTTGAGAAAGTAGGTCAGATCCTGCCTTTTCGCAAATCCCGCCAGTTGCGAGACGTTATTGAGCCGCACATCAACAACGCGTTTCGCTCCAGAATCTCTTAGCAAACCGAAAAATTGCTCAGCCGTCTTCTGAGTGAAGCCGATCGTAAACAGCTTCACGAAGTCACCTCGTCAACCTCTTGACCCATGCGCCCATCCTGATAGGCGACCTGCTCTTCACGCCTTAGCACAGCCATATCGATTAGTGATTCTTCGGAATCAAACATGTCACCGGGCCCGGACGGGTCAACTTTCAGGAGCCGCTTCATCGCGGCGTGCTGTGTCTCAAGCGCGCCATCTGCAAGGATATGCGTAACCGCAACGTCATCCCGTTCCAGGGCACGGCTCACCAGCAGCGTTCGATGGCAATCCAAAGGGTCCTTTTCGGCGCACATCAATGCAATCCGATGCTTGCGCGCCCCCTGCTCGACTCGCTCGATTCCGGCGAGAAACAACGGCGTCGTCGCCAACTTACGATATTGCACCTGTCCGTTTTCGTACGTGGAAGGATCTTCCGAGCGAGCACCAAGTTCCCGGCCTAGAAATACATAGGCAATATCTGCCTTCTTTAGCGACTCGGCCAATATCTTCCTGTTGAACTGCGGATTGAAGCGACTTGCCGGAACCGACCGTACATCAGCGAGAGCATCTACCCGATGCAAGCGCAACAACTCGATGAATTTCTCGATCGGATGATTCGAATGTCCAATCGTGAATACGGAAATCTGGTCAGTCGCCATGGGCAATCTCTCCGCCGGGCACGGTCATAACGGCTGCAATGAGTTTGTACACCTTGTCATGATACGGCTCGCCGAGACTGATCGTGAGATAGCTGGCGGGCAACGAGTATTCCCCGTCTTCCAGCACCAGAAATTTCTTCTCGATCAGCGGGTCAGTCACCATCAAGTGGTAGCTCACTCCCAGATACTTGAATTTTCCCTGTAGCCTGCGCTTGTTGCTTCCATATCTCGCGCCTGGCCGAAATGCGCGGATCACCAGTTCCGGCACACGGATGAGACGCAGGGAATCGGTGAGTTCCTGCGCCTCGCCTAGGGCGATTTGGTCGTTGTGACCATGCATCGTATGCTGACCATTTATCCAAAGCCGTGTCGGTTCATCCTCCAGCCCCGCTAGTTGCTTCCATTTCAACCGTCTGGCCTTGGTCCAATAAAATTTGTCGTCCAACAGCCAGTTCTCGCTCTGGTATGCATGACCGCGATTCTCAAGCACGCAAAGATTGAGCACGTCACGCAAAAGGGGATCTTCGCCATTGTCGTAGCGCCGTTCATCCAGCGACACCTCCTCATGTTCACGTGCACTAACTGGCCGGACCCACTGCCCCGATCCGTCGAGCAGTTTTCCAGCGACGCAACGCCCGGACAGCTTGCGCGAATTGGCAAGACATACGATCTGCAGGTTCTTCGTCAACACTTTAGCCATCTGAACATGGTACCGGACAGCGCAGTTAAGCGCCAATTACGGTCCTTCATGTGCCCCTGCTAAACTAGTCTGAATACTAGTCAGGTAAAGGATCCCCCTCATGCAAATCTGGCCAGTGCAAGACGCCAAAGCGCGCTTTAGCGAATTTCTGGAAGCCTGCATCGCCGAGGGGCCGCAAATGGTGACCAAACGCGGCGCCGAGGCCGCTGTGCTGGTGCCGGTTGCCGAGTGGCGGCGGCTTCAGTCTGCCGCGCGGCCCTCGCTCAAGGCGCTGCTGCTCGCGGAAGAGGCGCGCACGGAATACCTCGTGCCGCCACGTGGCAAGGCGCGGCGGCGCAAGCCTGAGCCACTGCGGTAACGGCGATGTTTCTGCTCGATACCAACGTTGTCTCCGAATTGCGCCGGCCAAAGCCGCACGGTGCGGTACTCGCTTGGATTGCTTCGGTGGACGAAGCTGATCTGCATTTGTCGGTCGTGACGCTGGGCGAAATTCAGGCCGGTATTGAGACGACGCGCGATCAGTACGACGCCAAGGCAGCCGAGATCGAGCGCTGGCTCGACCTGATCGCCAGCGCATACAACGTGCTGCCGGTGGATGGGCCGCCATACCGGGTGTGGGCGCAGCTCATGCACGCGCGCTCCGACACGCTCTATGAGGACGCGATGATCGCGGCCACCGCGCGCATTCACAAGCTGACGGTGGTCACCTGCAACGTGGCGAACTTTGCCGGCTTTGAGGTGGCGGTGCTGAACCCGTTCAAGTCCCGTAGCACCTGACGCGCGGGCGCTACCGGTTGCGACCAGCATGCAGCGTCGATTTTGGAGACGGTGCATGGCTCCGCGCCGACGCGCTCCAGCCCCCAACCAGTGCAGCCGAGTGCTGGGGCCGGCGTTGCGCTCCTCACATGCCGGCCAAAACGTGTAAATTGCCGTTGGGCGCCAGAACTTGCGCGTGGTTACAGAGGCAGTTCAACTGGCAGCGAATAAAGAGAAGGAGTCAATAACATGGCCGTCACTATTCAAAAACCGTCAGGCGCGTTTATCGGCGCATCGTGGGTCGCGCTGATCGTGGGTTCACTCACGTTCGTGATCGCGTTGTGGAATTCAAGCATGCCGATGGTTGAGCAGGGCTTTTATTTCACGGTGCTCATGTACGGACTGTTTGCCTGCGTATCGCTCCAAAAAGCGGTGCGCGACCGCCTTGAAGGCATCCCGGTCACCGGCATTTACTACGGTCTCGCCTGGGTGTCGGTTGGCCTCACCATCCTTCTGCTGTTGATCGGTCTATGGAATGCCACGATGCCGATGGCCGAAAAAGGGCTGTATGCCATCGCATTCCTGATGAGCCTCTTCGCCGCCATTGCCGTACAGAAGAACACGCGCGACGCGAACCTCGCTGACGACCCTGACGCGACGCAGATCGTTTCGAATTAAGCCGGGTCAGCGCTCAGAGTGCCGGTCCGGCTCGCTCCTCAACAGGCTCGCGCGTCAGGAGCCGCGTAGAGCAGGCGCGAGCGCGCGACAGGCGTGCATCGTCGCCAAGCTAGTCGCCGTCGATCTCGACTTCCGCCTCAATCTCGACGGGAATGTTCCACGGCAATTCGGCCACCCCAATCGCCGAGCGCGAGTGCGCACCAATCTCCGGGCCGAACACATCGAGGATCAAATCTGACGCGCCATTGATCACGCGCGGCATATCGGTAAATCCCGGCGCTGCGTTCACCATGCCCAGCACCTTGAGCCAGGCGCTGATACGATCGAGGCTGCCGAGCGCAATACGCAGGTCCGTGAGCATGGCCAGCATGGTGAGCCGCGCCGCCAGGGTTGCCTGCTTAAGTGATACCTCGCTGCCCGCCCCACCGCCTACCTTGCCGAATGGGCCACACAGTTTGCCGTCTGCGTCGAGCGGACCATGTCCCGACACATAGGCACGATTGCCGCGCACGCGCACCGGCGCAAACGGCAGGCGCACGCC
>JANLTL010000496.1:0-9929 GCA_031362905.1 Burkholderiales bacterium
ACGATCAGCGTGTCCCAAGGTTGCCACCATTACGTCCGCATAGCTTTCAAACCGGGATTCCTGACTCTGGCCCATGACCAACCTCCTAAATCACTTGAAGAAGTCGTCATAATGCCTTATTATTTAACACAGTACAATTAACCGCCCTTCCGTTTGGCAAACGCGGAGGCCATCGCACGATTGGGCGACGACGCAGATTGCGCAGGCGCGATGCCGTGAGAAGTCCTATCCATGCGCTTCTCCGGCCGCATGCGGCCAGGACCTGCTCCTGGCAAACGGCTTGGAGCACCGCCTTGAGAACCTCGGCCGGCTGGCCCGCTTCCATCCGCCGGCTCATCAAGCGCTGGGGGGATCAGCACGGACCCGTTGACTTCATGCCGGTTTGACATGGATCAAATTTGGCGATGCGCGCACGCGCATGATCGACAACAGGCTCCCTTCCTTGACTCTGAGTCGCTATCCATGGCAAGAACCTTCGCCTCCCGTACACCTTCCGACAATGCCGTCGTCAAGCCTCCGGTCAAACACGCAGCTCGGCGCAAACCGGCTGCGCGTGCCGTAGCAGCCTGCGACACCCTGACACACCCGGGCAAGCGCGCCGCCGAAGCCGACCGCATCGCGCGCCACACCAGCACCACCCATACCGTGCAGGAAATGGTGCTTTCCGATCTGCTGGCACGCGCGAACGACGGCACGCCGGCCAGTGAAGTCTTGCGGCAACTGCAGGCACTGATCTACGGTACATCGCCGGACGAAGTCAAGGCCCTGCACCTCACGCTGTTCCAGCGCAATATACCTGCGGTCGACGGCATTGACCCGGACAGCGAACTATCTGCCGGTTGGCGCAAGGGTAAGTATCCATACAAGAACCTGCTGTCTCGCAAAAGCTACGAAAAGCAGAAATACCGGCTGCAGGTCGAATTGTTCAAGCTGCAATCCTGGGTCAAGGACACCGGCCAACGTGTGGTGATCCTGTTCGAAGGCCGCGACGCCGCGGGCAAGGGCGGCGCCATCAAGCGCTTCATGGAGCACCTGAACCCGCGCGGGGCGCGCGTGGTAGCGCTGGAGAAGCCGAGCGAGATCGAGCGTGGCCAGTGGTATTTTCAGCGTTACATCGAGCACCTCCCCACCAAGGGCGAGATCGTGCTATTCGACCGCAGCTGGTACAACCGCTCTGGCGTGGAGCGGGTGATGGGCGTCTGCACCGACGCGGAGTACGACGAGTTCCTGCGCCAGACTCCCGAGTTCGAGCGCCAGTTGGTGCGCTCTGGCGTGCACTTGTTCAAGTTCTGGTTCTCGGTGAGCAAGAGCGAGCAGCGGCGCCGCTTCAAGGAGCGCGAAGGCCATCTGCTCAAGCGATGGAAGCTCTCGCCGATCGATGTGGCCTCGCTTGACCGGTGGGACAACTACACGCGCGCCAAGGAGTCAATGTTCGTCCATTGCGACACCTCCGATTCTCCCTGGACCGTGATCAAGTCCGACTGCAAGAAGCGCGCACGATTGAACGCGCTGCGCTACATTCTGCAACGACTGCCGTACCAGGAGAAGAATTTGAGCTCGGTTGGGTCGGTGGACTCGTTGATCGTCGGGCGGCCCTCGCTCGTGCCCGGCGCCGGGGATGACGACTTGGCGGGCACGGGCGGTTGAGCGGCGTTTGCGCAAGCATGAAAAACCTGGTCAGTGAAACAGGGGGATTGAGATCTCCATGTCCGCATCGCTCGACTCAACCCTGACGCGGCGCGACCTGTTGCCGTCTGCCTGGTCACTGCTATGGGTGGTCAGCCTGTTTGCCGGGGCCATCGCCTTGACCCAATGGTACGCCGCACCGCTGAGCGCGGCGCTGGGCGCGCACGGTGACCTCGGTCTCCTGATTTTCTTTGGAACCACCGCCCTGGCGGTGGTGCTGCCCATGTTCAGCAATCTGCCGCTGGTCCCCTTTGCAGTCCTCCTGTGGGGGCCGTGGGCTACGGCGCTGATCCTGATACTGGGCTGGATGGCAGGCGCAGCAGCCTCGTTCAGCCTCGCCCGCCGCCTGCGGCAGTGGATGCTGCGGCGTTTTCCCAACGTGCTGCGTTATGCGCGCATCGATCTTCTGATCGCTCCACGCCACCACATCACCTCGCTCATCGTCTTGCGCATGACCTTTCCCGTCGACATCCTCTCCTACGTGCTGGGCCTGTTCAGCCACAAGACGACCTGGAGCGAAAACGCGGTCTCGACAGCGATTGGCGGCGCGCCGTTTGCTTTGCTGTTTGCTTTCTTTCCGGCCCTGCCGCTGTCTTTGCAATTGACAGTGTTTGCCCTGTCTGCACTGGCCTTTGGCGCCTATGTCATATGGGTGATGCGCCACGCCCCCCGGACCCGGATACAGGAGGGGAGCTAGCGTCTGGTGCGACACCCGCAGACTCGCAAAGGCCAAGGCCACCGCGCTATTTGGCGGCGGCACAGACCGCGAAGAGGGCCTGTCCGGAGAGGTCCGATCCATGCGCTTCTCGGGCCGCACGCCGCCAGCGCCCGATTATCACGATCATCATCGGCAGAAGGAAACTTGGCAATCCACAACACCCCGGTCTTGTCGCAAAAATTGGCCTCGGGTCTTGCTCCGCCCAGCGATCCGGAGACGAGTCGAGAAAGACGCCAAAGTTTCCCGCATCAGGTTTGGGAGAGAACGGGCCGGCATCCAGGCTCAGTTGCGGATCAAAGGCGTAGGCGGGCCAAGCGCAAGCGCTCACCTAAATCAGCAAGCAATTTGACTTCAGAATGGAAAGCGAGGGGGGCTTTGCTGGGCAAAGTGAAATCATTAAATACATCACATCAAACTATGTAAATAATGATTAACATTCATGCGTATCTACAGATGCCCTATTGCCAATCGGCAACTGCTCCTGAATGTCCGAATCTCACTGCCTGCTGCACCCCGACGATGGGTTGGGGTTTGAATTGCGGATTCTCGTACTCGCCGGTAATTCCATTGCCGGGATGACCACGAGGATTGCCAGGGGGCAACCGGCGGGTCGGCGGCGACACCCGGATAAAGGAGAGCCGGCACTACGAGCGCGCCACTCGCCGTGCCTACGCCTTGTGAATCACTGCCAGTACCGCTGAAAATTTCTGCCGCATCGCCTTTGCCTCTTTTGCATTGCCACGCGCAAGGGACAAAAACTCCGGGCCTTTGGCGATTTCTTCCAGCATGGCGAGGTGCCGGTCTTGCATGAAAGCAGCGCAGCGCTGTGCATCAAAGGTTGATGCCGCGGCCACCAGCATGAGCCGGATGATGTCCTTCACATCCTTGCGGCCGTGCTCACTGCCCTTGCGCTCGACGGCCGCTTCCAGTTTCAACACCAGCAGATGTTCTGGGGCGGCCACCTTGACGCCATCGTACTCGCGCGCATCTGCCGCCACTTCAGCATAGGGAACCGGAAGGCCGGATTGCCGCTCGGTGTAAACATCGAAAGAGAAACCGCCTTTGCGGAATTCGTGCTTGTTGAGGCGGGTATTGGCTGACAATTCCTCAATCTCGCGCAAATCCGAAAACCCGCTGATTGAGATGTAAAGGTCGGCATCCCTGGTGGCTTCAGCAAGCTCGGCAAGCCCCGGTGTGTTAATCGCATGCAGATACACGCCGATGCCGCCGATGAACACCAGCCCGGGTTCGTACAGACGGCCAATCTCATGACACAGCGAAACAAGCCGCTCAAAGTCAGTGGCGGTTGGCGTTATCTTCATAATGACGTTATAATAACATTATTATGTCACTACCGGTCTTTTTTCCTGCGCCAGTCTACGTCCGCCAGATTCGCGGCCGCTCCCGCACGATCTCGGACCTGTGTCAGGCGGCGGGCGTGGAATGCCGCGCGTTCGGCAATTGGATCAATCGCCCTGTGGTGATACGCGCGTCGAGGGATGTCATCCGTATCGCGGCGGAACCGGGCGACTGGGGGGCGGTGGAGATCACGATGCCAGCGTCCATCCGGTCTGAGCGGGAGCGGGCGCGTTTTGCACTTGGGGCATTGGCCTACTCGTTGTTCGACGGTGTGGCCCGTGCCAGCGTGGCCGGGCACGATTGGTCACGCGCTGCCCTGCCGCGCGGCAGGCGCCCCGGCACCGCACGTCCCAAATCAAACGCAGAGCGTCAGCGTGCTTTTCGTGATCGCGCGCAAGGCTGAGCGGCTTCGCGCATGCGTCCCACAGGCAAGGCGCCAGGAAGCAGGCCAGCGTTTAACCGCGCTTCAGTTTGGCAAACGCCAAGGCCATCGCACCGTCGGAGGGCGGCACTGATTTCGGTGGCACCCTGCCCTGAGAAGTCCGATCCATGCGCTTCTCCGGGCGCATGCCGCCAGAACCCCCTCCAGGAGCGCCTCTCGCGGCAGGCCCGCTTCTGTCCGCCGGCGCATCGCTCATGCGCATGGTGAGCGCAATCCGCTGGCGCTTGGGGTCGACCTCCAGCACCTTGACCTTGACGATCTGCCCGGCCTTCACGACTTCGCGCGGGTCCTTGACGAACTTTTCGGAAAGGGCCGAGATGTGCACGAGGCCATCCTGGTGCACGCCGATGTCGACGAAGGCGCCGCCCTCGAGCACCATGCCCGGCTTGAGGTGGGCAATTTCGCTCACACGTTCGACGCTGGATGCGGTCTTGAACTCAGGCTGAAACATCAGCAACGCCGCATTGGTGCGGTGGACGATGATCGTACGTTCCTCGACGTGTTTGGGTGTGCGGACCGGCCCGTACCGAAGATCGAGTTCGATTATCAGCATCAGCGCTTCGCCGTGATGGCAAGAGCCGGCACTACGCATGTCATGCGCTTGCCAGGCACGAAAAGCGCCTCACTCCTGCAAAACCTTGCCCAGAAGCGTCACCGGCAGGGCTTCCACTCCCGGCCCCAAGGGAAATCGCTCCTTGCCCGGATAGACCACGAATGCGGCGTCAGGTTTGATGTCAGCGATGCCCGACCAAAACCCTTTTGAAGGCCGCGGTGCCGATGTGCGCTTGATTTCGAGTGCCAACCGCCGGCCGCGTGGCCGCTCCAGCACCAGGTCGATTTCGGCACCGGCAGCGGTGCGAAAAAAGCTCGCCCCGGTAGCGGTTCCGCAGGCGGCCAGCGCTTGTTCAATCACCCATCCTTCCCACGAGGCTCCCGCCACCGGATGGCTGAGCAAATCGTCATGCGAGCCGATTCGCAGCAGGGCATGCAAGAGGCCACTATCGCGCAGATAGACCTTTGGGCTTTTTACCAGCCGTTTTTTTAGATTGGCTGCGAACGGCGGCAGCTGCCGCAACATGAACGTATCTTCGAGGGTGTCGAGGTAGTGCTTCGCGGTGGGCGCGCTCACCCCCAGGCTGCCGGCAATTTTTGAGGCATTCCACAATTGGCCGTGATAGTGCGCGAGCATCTCCCAGAACCGGCGCAACGCGGTTGCCGGGATACGCACACCCAGCGCAGGCAAGTCGCGCTGCAGGTGCGTATCGATGAAAGCCTCGCGCCAGGCCAGCGCGCGCGTATTGGAGGACGCCAGAAAGCTGCCGGGAAATCCGCCGCGATGCCACAACTGGCCCAGCTTGTCCGGGGTGGCCGCGGCCGCTTCACGCATCGTAAAAGGGGACATCTCGTGGTACACAATGCGCCCGGCAAGGCTCTCGGCCGCCTGCCGCGATAGCTCTGGTGATGCCGAGCCAAGCAGCAAGAAGCGGCCGTTCTTGCGCTTGGCATCCACCAGACTGCGCAGCAGCGGAAACAGATCGGGACGGCGCTGAACTTCATCGAGAATCACCAGGCGATCCGCCAGCGGCTCCAGATACGATTCCGCGTCCGACAGCCTGGCCGCATCCGATGGCCGCTCCATGTCGAGATACACGGCCTGACGCGATTTGGCCGCCAGGGTGCGGGCCAGTGTGGTTTTGCCCACCTGACGCGGGCCAACGATGGCCACGACGGGAAATTGCCGCAAGGAGGCTTGCAGTGCAGGGGTCAAATCGCGTTTTATCATCCTTGCATATTAAAGTTATACCTTTTAATATGCAAGGAAAAGGAAGCAAGGCGGAAGGCTGGTGCCGCGCGACGCGCGGCAACCTTCGGCGCACTGCCTCGTTCAGCGGTTCTTCAGCTTGGCAAACGCCGAGGCCATCGCGTTGTTGGCAGGTGGCGGGGCAGGCGAGGCCCGAACGCCCTGAGAAGTCCGATCCATGCGCTTCTCGGGGCGGGGGCCGCCAGGGCCCGCTCCTGGAGCGCCTCTCGTGGCAGGGCCGGATCTATCAGCCGGCGCATCGCTCATGCGCATGGTCAGTGCAATGCGCTGGCGCTTCGGGTCTACCTCGAGCACCTTGACCTTGACGATTTGCCCGGCCTTGACGACTTCACGCGGGTCCTTGACGAACCTTTCGGAGAGGGCCGAGATGTGCACCAGCCCATCCTGGTGCACGCCGATATCGACAAAGGCGCCGAAGTTGGCCACATTGGTTACCGTGCCTTCGAGCACCATGCCCGGCGTGAGGTGCGCAATCTCGCTGACGCCTTCGACGAATGATGCCGTCTTGAACTCGGGCCGCGGGTCGCGCCCGGGTTTCTCCAGCTCCTTGAGGATGTCGACAATCGTCGGCACTCCGAAACGCTCGTCGGCGTACTTGGCCGGCTGCAGTTTCCTCAGCACATCGGGTGCGCCGAGCACGCCAGCGATGTCACGATTGATGTCCTTGAGGATGCGCTGCACTACCGGGTAGGCCTCGGGGTGCACCGCCGAGGCATCGAGCGGATTCTCGCCACCCATCACCCGCAGAAACCCGGCCGCCTGCTCGAAGGCCTTGTCGCCCAGGCGCGGCACCTTTTTCAACTGCTCACGCGTGGTGAAGCGGCCGTTTGCATCGCGATACGCGACCACGCTGGCGGCAATGCCGGCGGAGAGGCCGGCGACGCGCGCGAGCAGCGGAGCGGAAGCGGTGTTGACATCGACGCCGACGCCGTTGACGCAATCCTCAACAACGCCGTCGAGGGCGCGCTGCAGTTGCGTCTGGTTGACGTCATGCTGGTACTGGCCGACGCCGATGGACTTGGGGTCAATCTTGACCAGTTCTGCGAGCGGGTCCTGCAGGCGCCGCGCGATCGACACGGCGCCGCGAATGGAGACGTCGAGGTCAGGAAATTCCTTGGCCGCAAATGCAGAAGCGGAATACACCGAGGCGCCAGCCTCCGATACCGTGACCTTGCTGATCTTCGCAGCGGGCGCATCTTTTGGTGCAATCCGGCGAATCATCTCGATCAAATCGCCGGCCAGCTTGTCGGTCTCGCGCGATGCCGTGCCGTTGCCGATGGCGATTAGCTGCACATTGTGTTTGACACACAGCGTGCCGAGTGTCGCAATCGAGCCATCCCAGTCACGCCGCGGTTCGTGCGGATAAATGGTGGCGGTATCGAGCAGTTTGCCGGTGACATTGATCACCGCAACCTTGCAGCCGGTGCGCAGGCCGGGGTCGAGGCCCAACACGGACTTCGGTCCGGCGGGCGCGGCGAGCAGCAGGTCTTTCAGGTTGGCGCCAAACACGCGAATCGCCTCGGTCTCGGCGCGTTCGCGCAGGCCGCCCATGAGATCAGTATCAAGATGCAAGGAGATCTTGACGCGCCAGGCCCAGCGCACCGTATCGAGCAGCCAGCGATCCGCCGGGCGGCCCTGCGCGGCAATGCGAAAGCGCTGCGCAATGCGGCCTTCGCAGGCATTGTGCGGTGCATCCCAGCCCGGTTTTTCTTCCTCGTCGGGCAGCACCAGCGAGACGTTGAGCATCTCTTCGCGACGGCCGCGAAACAGGGCAAGGGCGCGGTGCGAGGGAATCGATTTGTAGGTTTCCGAATAGTCGAAGTAGTCGGAAAACTTCGCGCCGGCCTCTTCCTTGTCTTTCACTACCCTCGAGCACACGATGCCGTTGTCGATCAGATGCGTGCGCAGCGCCTGCAACAGATCAGCGTCTTCGGCCAAGCGTTCCATTAGGATCTGGCGCGCACCATCAAGCGCCGCTTTGACATCGGGTGCGCCGGGGTTTTTTACCCCGTCGATCTCGAAGGGCTCGCGCAGATACTTCGCGGCTTCTGTTTCCGGCGTGAGTGTGGCATTGCCAAGAAGCGTTTCTGCCAGGGGTTCCATGCCGGCTTCCCTGGCGATCTGCGCCTTGGTGCGGCGCTTCTGCTTGTAGGGCAGGTACAGGTCTTCGAGGCGCGCCTTGTCGGCCGCAAGCTCGATGGCAGCGCGCAATTCGGGCGTGAGCTTGCCCTGCTCGTCGATGTTGGCAAGGATGGCGGCACGCCGGTCTTCGAGCTCACGCAGGTAGGCCAGGCGTTCTTCGAGCAGGCGCAACTGGTTGTCGTCGAGGCCGCCGGTGACTTCCTTGCGGTAGCGCGCGATGAAGGGCACGGTGGCGCCTTCGTCGAGCAGGGCGACCGCAGCCGCCACTTGTTGAGGGCGCGCGGCGAGTTCGACTGCGAGACGTTGTTCGATGGACGGCAGGGGCATGGCGTGTCGGGTAGTAAAACGATTGGAGAAAAACAAAGGCCGCCACGGTCAGACCGGGCGGCCTCGATTGAAGCAAATGCAATTTAAGCGGCGGCTTTAAGGGCTGCGGCCTTGTCAATACGCTCCCAGGTGAACTCGGGCTCTTCACGGCCGAAGTGGCCATAGGCTGCGGTCTTCTGGTAGATCGGGCGCAGCAGGTCGAGCATCTGCACAATGCCTTTCGGGCGCAGGTCGAAATGCTGGCTCACCAGGGCCGAGAGCTTCTCGTCACTGATCTTGCCGGTGCCGTGCGTGGTCACCAGCACACTGGTCGGTTTGGCGACGCCAATGGCGTAAGACACTTGCACCATGCACTTGGTGGCCAATCCTGCGGCCACAATGTTCTTGGCCACGTAGCGCGCGGCGTAGGCGGCCGAGCGGTCCACTTTGGAAGGGTCTTTGCCCGAGAACGCGCCACCACCGTGCGGGGCTGAGCCGCCATAGGTGTCAACGATGATCTTGCGCCCGGTCAGGCCGCAGTCGCCCTTGGGGCCGCCGATTTCAAAGCTGCCGGTCGGGTTGACCAAGTATTGAATTTTGCCCTTGACCATGTCTTTGGGCAGCACCGGCTTGATGATCTGCTCGATCACTGCCTCTTCGATCTGCTTGTGCGTCATGCCGGGCTTGTGCTGGGTCGAGAGCACCACAGTGTCGATCGCCACTGGCCGGCCATCCACATACTTGAGCGTCACTTGCGATTTGGCGTCGGGGCGCAGCCAGGGCAGGCGGCCATCGCGGCGCAACTCCGACTGGCGCTCGACCAGACGGTGCGAGAGATGAATCGCGAGCGGCATCAGCTCCGGCGTTTCATCACACGCATAGCCGAACATCAGGCCCTGATCGCCCGCGCCCTGGTCCAGGTCAAGGCCCTGGCCTTCGTTGACGCCCTGCGCGATATTCTGCGATTGCTCGCCGTATTGCACGAGCACCGTGCAGGTGTCGGCATCGAAGCCGATCGCGGGGTCGGTATAGCCGATGCCGCGAATCGTGGTGCGTGCGACCTGCGCATAATCGACCTTGGCGCCGGTGGTGATTTCACCGGCCAGCACCACGAGATTGTCTTTGACCAGGGTTTCCGCAGCAACGCGCGAGCGGGGGTCCTGGGCTAAAATTGCGTCCAATACAGCGTCTGAAATCTGGTCGGCAACCTTGTCCGGGTGGCCTTCGGAAACGGATTCGGACGTAAAAAGAAATTCACTCATGGTGGGTGGCGGTGTAGAGTTTACGAGTTGATAAAAAGGGGCTGCAAAGCCGTCTATTTTATCAGGCCACGCCACCGTTTTTGCGATCTCCCCTCTTGCTCAAAGCCCTGTTCGTACTGGCGTCGCATCTGCCGCTGCGTGTCTTGCACGCGATCGGTGTCGGCCTCGGCTGGCTTGCCTATGGCGCATCGA
>JANLTL010000455.1:0-3699 GCA_031362905.1 Burkholderiales bacterium
CTTCGCCGGCTGGGACCAGGAAGACGACATTGCCGCGCGAGTGACGGCGTTGGCACTGGCGCCGCAAGATACCGCAGCGGTGCTGGGGCAGTCGGCAAGTAACTATTTCAAGCTCGTTCGCAGCTAAGCACAGTCATCAGAATGGCGCGTGGCGCGCAAGCTTGCTTGGCGGGTAGCGCTGACCAGTCAATTGCCTGGCCCCGTCGTCAATCGTCTGGCGCAGGCGGACGCGTCTTGGCAGCGCGCCGCAGCGCCTTGTTGCTCTTGCGATGCTCGCCGCCGCGCCGCGTTTTGAGCGCCCCCGCCACCGGGTTGCGCGGCGCACGCAAGGGGCGCAGCTTGAAGCGCCGCACCTTCATAGCGTGATCTCGCCTTCGAATACTGTGACTGCCGGCCCGGTCATGAGCACCGGCGCGCCGTCTCCGTTCCAGCGAATCAGCAGATCGCCGCCGCGCGTGGTCACGCGTACCGGTTGATCTTTTTCGAGCAAGCCGCGCACGATGCCGGTGACCACAGCGGCGCAGGCGCCGGTGCCGCAGGCGAGGGTTTCGCCCGCGCCGCGCTCATAGACGCGCAGATGAATATGGGTGCGCGAGGCGATCTGCATGAAGCCTGCATTTACGCGTTTGGGAAACGCCGCGTGATTCTCGATCAACGGGCCCTGTGTGAGCACCGGCGCGGTGTTCACGTCGGCCACGATCTGCACCACGTGCGGATTGCCCATCGACACGATGCCGAGGTTGACGCGCCAGGCTGCGTCATTCCTATTTTCAGACAAGGCATGGCCGAAGAGCCAGTATCCATGCGCTTCTTGGGCCGGTGATGCCAAGGCGGCGTTGAACGGCAAGGCTTGGGGCGCGAAGGCCGGCACGCCCATGTCCACGGTCACGAGGCCATCATCTTCAAGGCGCGGCTCGATGATGCCGCCCAGGGTCTCGACGCGAATTGCCCGTTTGGTGGTGAGGCCCTTGTCATGCACAAAGCGCACAAAGCAGCGCGCGCCGTTGCCGCATTGTTCGACCTCGCCGCCGTCGCAATTGAAAATGCGATAGCGAAAGTCCGCGTCGCCCTGCGCCTTCTCGACAATCAGGATCTGGTCTGCGCCGACGCCGAAGTGCCGGTCGGCCAGCGCCTTCCATTGAGCACTCGAAAAGTCGAGGGATTGATGAATCCCGTCGAGCACGACAAAGTCGTTGCCCAGGCCGTGCATTTTGGTGAATGACAGTTTCATACTGTGCGTCGATCGCGGAAGAGGTGACGGGCAGGCCTGCCTGGAAGCGGTGAGTGGTGGGGGCGCGCGAGGGTTGCAGCGGCTTGACGGCTAGAACGTGCCTTTGACGAGGCGCAAACCGGTAATCGTCATCTCCACCGCTACGGCCGCGAGGATCAGACCCATCAAGCGCTCAAACGCTGCGACCACACGCTCGCCGAGCGCAGCCTGTATCTTCTCGGCCGCCGCCAAAATCACTGCGCTGATCAGCAGCGCCGCCGCCAACGCGGCGGTCCACTCGCCAATGCGTCCCGGCGCGCGCGCGCCCAAGAGCAGCACAGTAGCCAGTGCCGACGGCCCTGCCAAGAGCGGAATCGCCAGCGGAAAAATCAGAGGCTCACGTTGCGGCAGGCTGCCCCAGACTCCTTCGGGCGTCGGGAAAATCATGCGCAGCGCGATCAAGAACAGCACGATGCCGCCGGTGATCGATAGCGAGGCGGGCGACAACTGCATGATGCGCATGAAGGATTCGCCACCAATCAGGAAGGCGAACAACACACCAAACGCGATCAGGCATTCGCGCGTCACCACGCGCACGCGCCGCTGCGGCGCCACCGCGCGCAACGCGTTGGAAAACACCGGGATACTGCCGAAGGGATCGAGCACCAGCAGCAGCAAAATGGTGGCGGAAAAAAAATCGTGTTGCATGTGGTGATTGTCGCATCGGCCAAGGGCGAATGCCTCGACGCTTCAGTAAAGCGATGCCACACCCGGCGGCCGCGTCTTGAAACGTTTGTGCAGCCAGTGATATTGCGCAAGGTTCTGCCGCACCTCGCTCTCGATGAAGGCGTTCATGCGCGCGGCATCGGCCTCGTCCGATTCACCGGGGAACGCTTCCCACGGCGGATGGATCGTGACTTCATATCCGGCTGCCGTCATTCGAGTGACCACCGGTAAAACGCGCGCGCCCGTGAGCCGTGCGAGGCGCGAGATGGCAGTGATGGTGGCTGCGGATACGCCGAAGAAGGGCGCGAACACGGCATCACGCGCGCCGAAATCCATGTCGGGCAGGGTGTAGAAAGGCAGGCCGCTTTTCAACTCGCGCACGGTCGCGCGCACGCCATCCTGGCGTGCCAGCGCGAGGCCGCCGAAGCGCGTGCGCCCGGCGTAGAGTGCGCGATCAAATGCCGCATTGGTCTGGCGTGCGTAGGTGCCGGCCATCGGGCGCAGCAACGTGAGGCGCGTCCAGGCGGCGTCCATGCCGACAAAATGTGGTGCGAGCAGGATCACCGGCTGCGCGCTGGCCTGCGCGATTGGCGATTCACTCGACGCAACTTCAAGCGGCCCGCAGAGTCGCTCCAGGTGCGCTTCTCCGGCCAGTTGCACGCGCTCGCGAATGCAGTCCGCCGGGCTGTGCCACAGAAATGCCCGGTCGACGACGCTTTGTCCGAATGCGCGAAACACGGCGTGTACCAGCGTCACGCGTTCGGCATCACTCATCTGCGGAAAACACCATCGGAGGTTGACTTCGGCAACGTGGCGGCGCTTGGGTGCGAAGGCATGCAGCAGCGCGCCGAGGCCGCTACCGGCGGCGCGCAACAGCGGCAACGGCAGCCAATGCAGCGCGCGCATCAGCCAAAGCGCGAGCAGCGTCATGTGGCCGCTGAAGTGTGCGCCGCTGCGGCAGCCGGAGTGGCGTCAGAGGGCGGCGGTGGCTCAACCCCGCCAGGTACCTTGTAGCGGTGGTAAGACCACAGATACTGCGCCGGGCAACGCCGGATCAATGCTTCGAGCGCACGGTTGAGATGGCGCGCGGATGACTCACCGTCTTCACGCGGCGGCATCGGCAAAGCATAGCCACGATAGCCCGCGCCCTGGGGAAGGCGCTCGGCATAAGCGAGGATGACGCTGGCGCCGCTCGCCTCCGCCAGCTTGTCTACGAGGGACATGGTGTAGGCAGGGCGTCCGAAAAAGTCGGCCCACTCACCTTCGCGGCCACCCGGCACCTGGTCGGGCAGGATGCCGATCGCTTCGCCTTTGCGCAACGCGCGCAACAGCGATCGGATGCCACCAAAAGTCGGCGCGGCGAGCTTGAGGTGGTCCTTGCCGCGTCCGCCGGTAACGATGGGGGCGAACAGACTTTTCTTTGGCGGTGAAAACAGTGCCGTCATCGGCCCGTGGTGGTGGGTGTACCACTGTGCGGTAATTTCAAAACAGCCGAGGTGTGGCGTCACAAAAATGATGCCGCGGCCGCGCGCGCGCGCGTCCTCGATCAAGGTGCCGACATCAATCTCGCGCATCAATGCGACAGCTTCGACCTGCGGGCGAAACCAGACCGCGGCCAGTTCAGTAAAGCTCTTGCCGGTCTCGCGCACCGCTGCGCGCAGCAGCGCCGGATCGTCATAGCCGGCTTGGTGCAGGTGAGCACGCATGCGGCTGCGCATCCGGCTCGATGCGCCATAGGCAAGCCAGCCGAGGCCGACACCGAT
>JANLTL010000692.1:0-2518 GCA_031362905.1 Burkholderiales bacterium
GGTCGCGCGCAACATTGACCCGCTGCACGCGGCAGTGGTGACCGTCGGCGCGTTTCAGGCCGGTGAAGCAAACAATGTGATTCCGCAAACCGCCACGCTGCGTCTGAGCGTGCGGGCGCTCGACCGCGAAGTGCGCGCGACGCTGGAGCGGCGCATCAAGGCGCTGGTGCAGGCCCAGGCCGAAAGCTTTGGCGTGCGCGCCGAGATCGACTACCGCCAAGGCTATGCCGTGCTCGTCAATACACCGGCCGAAACCGCCTTCGCGCGTGACACCGCGATAGAAGCCTTTGGTGCGGATGCGGTGATCGCCAACGGCCCGCCGCTCACCGGCAGCGAAGACTTCGCCTTCATGCTCGAAAAAGTGCCCGGCAGCTATCTGCTGATTGGCAATGGCGCGGGTGACGATGGTGCGGGTGACGATGGCGCGGGTGAAGGCGGCGGCCACGGTGCCTGCATGGTGCACAATCCCGGCTACGATTTTGATGACCGCAACATCGCGCCCGGCGCCGCCTACTGGGTGCATCTGACCGAACGTTTTCTGCGCATCCCTTCATCGGCTGGAGCTGTTCCATGAAAGTCATTGTTCTCGGTGCCGGCCTGCTCGGCGTCACCTCCGCCTATTTTTTGCGCCAACTCGGCCATGAGGTCTCGGTCGTTGATCGTCAGGCCTCCCCCGCCGCCGAAACCAGCTTCGCCAATGGCGGGCAGATCTCGGTCAGTCACGCCGAACCCTGGGCCAACCCGAGCGCACCGTTCAAGGTGTTGAAGTGGCTCGGCAAGGAAGACGCGCCGCTGCTGTTCCGCCTGCGTGCCGACGCGCGCCAATGGCGCTGGGGTCTGCAATTCCTGCGCGAATGCACGCCGGGGCGCACGCGCCACAACATCCGTGAAATCGTGCGCCTGGGCACCTACAGCCGCGACATGCTGCAACAACTGCGCCGCGACATCGGCATCAGCTACGACCAGCGCACCCAGGGCATCCTGCATATCTATACCAGCGAGAAGGAATTCGCCGGTGCCGAAGCACCCGCCGCGCAAATGCGCGAGCTTGGTTGCGACCGCCGCGTGATCTCAGCTGATGAAGCGGTCAAGTTAGAACCAGCGCTGCGCCACGTTCGAGCGCAACTGGCCGGCGCCACCTACACCGCCGAGGACGAATCGGGTGACGCCAACCAGTTTGCGCGCGAGCTGGTGTTGCGCTGCGAAGCCGATGGCGTGCAATTTTTGATGAGCCACACCGTCACTGCGCTGCGCGAAACCGGTGGCACATCCGGTAGCACGATTGACCACGTCGAAGCCACCGACGGTGAAGGCCGCTTCCAGCGCCTGCGCGCCGATGCCTACGTGCTGGCGATGGGCAGTCTCTCGCCGCTCTACGCCAAGCCGCTCGGCATCGAACTGCCAATCTACCCGGCCAAGGGCTACTCGGTCACCATGCCGGTGAAAGATGCGTCGATGGCGCACCAGGTCTCGCTCACTGACGACGAATACAAGCTGGTGTTCTCGCGCCTCGGCGACCGCCTGCGCATTGCCGGCACGGCCGAGTTCAACGGCTACGACCGGGACCTTAACCGCGTGCGCTGCGAAGCCATCGTGCGCCGTGTTGAAGAATTATTCCCCGGTGCCGGAGACGCAAGCCAAGCGCAATTCTGGACCGGCCTGCGCCCGGCCACGCCGTCCAACGTGCCGATCATCGGGCGCTCGAAACTGCCCAATCTTTACTTCAACACCGGCCACGGCACGCTCGGCTGGACCCACTCGTGCGGATCGGGCAAGTCGATTGCGCGCATCATCAGCGGGCTCAAACCGGAAGTCGATTTCGCGTTTACCGGTTTGTGATAGCGCCTGCCGGCGCGGCACGCCTATAGCCGGGTTACCGCCGGATCAACCCCGCCCACGCGTCTGGACCGCTTCGCAAGATCAGCATCGAGGGTTACGAAGTCGTCGCAGCCTTGGCTGAGCGCGTGGTGCAAGGCATCGGCGAAGTCCCAGCCATGTGCAAGTTTGGCTGCGGCACTGAGAACCGCATCGCGCTCTGCTACCACCACGTTTTCAAGCGCAGTGATTTTCTCCATGGTCTGCGCAATCACGCTCTGGGTGAAGGCATAGCGTGAACGCAGCACCCATTCCAATTCCAGCACGACAGTGACCGGCACATACACCTGGTGGTTCTTCAGGAGCGCGAGTGCGGCTTTGGTCTGAGCCGGGTCATCCTGCACCAGCGCGCGCACCAGTACGTTGGTATCAACGGCTCGCATCGTCAGGCCTTGTAATCGGTCACGCGCATTGCACTGACCGGCACTGCCGGCCCGGTGTAATTGAGCAGCGCCGCAATTTCCTCAATGGTGCTGGTTTTTTTTGCCGGGGCGGGCGTCAGCTTCGCGCTCTTGCCCTCCACCTTGACGTTCACGCGCATGCCCGGACGCAATCCGAGCGCCTTGCGCACCGCAGCCGGCAACACAATCTGGCCTTTGGTGGAAATCAGGACGGCGCTCATAAGGCTCTCCAAATGTTTTAC
>JANLTL010000728.1:0-2387 GCA_031362905.1 Burkholderiales bacterium
GGAGCAAAATCATCAATGTTCATTCCACGGCTCAGGTAATACTCTACATAAGTAAAGCCATTGGATAATGTAAATGCCAATTGAGAAATTGGATTTGCACCGGCTTCTGCAATATGATACCCACTGATAGAAACAGAATAAAAATTTCTTACTTTTTCCCTGATAAAATATTCCTGTACATCTCCCATCAGTTTTAAGGCAAACTCTGTTGAAAAGATACAGGTGTTTTGCGCCTGGCCTTCTTTTAAAATATCTGCCTGCACAGTACCCCGAACCTGCATTAATGCTTCCCCTTTAATTTTTTCATACACTTCTTTGGGCAATACATCTGACCCCGACAAACCGAGTAATCTTAAACCTAATCCATTATTACCTTCAGGCAAGGCCACAGCCCCCTCTAAATCTCCCCGCAAGGGGGAGACTTCAGACCCCGAAAGATTGGGAAGGTCTTTCGGATGGATGGGTTTGCCATCAACACCGATGTATCTTGGCAAATCATCAATAGAATATTTTGTTTCAATTATTTTATTTACATCGTCTTTTAAATTATTGGCCAAAATATATTTTTCACACTGCTGGTCAATTGCTGCATTGAGAAAGAATGCCAGCAACATAGGTGCAGGACCATTGATCGTCATGGAAACAGATGTCTTGGGATCACAGAGATCAAAGCCACTATATAATTTTTTTGCATCATCAACGGTAGCGATGCTTACGCCACTGTTTCCTACTTTGCCATAAATATCCGGGCGATTGTCCGGATCTTCGCCATATAATGTTACAGAATCAAATGCAGTAGATAACCGTATCGCTGGCTGGCCCACACTTACATAGTGAAATCTTCTGTTTGTTCTTTCCGGACCACCTTCACCGGCAAACATTCTTGTAGGGTCTTCTCCTTCTCTTTTTAAAGGAAATACACCTGCTGTAAAAGGAAAACTTCCCGGCACATTTTCCTGCGATTCCCATTGTAAAATATCACCCCAGTCTTTATATTTCGGTAACACAATTTTAGGGATGGTTATACCACTGATACTTTTTGTTGTCATCGGTAGCTTTATCACCTTCTCTCTGACGGTGTATTCATAAAATTCTTTTTTATATTCTGCTACTTTAAGCGGCCAGTTAGTGATCAGTTTCCGGGCAACAGGCGTTAATTGTTCCGTATAGAAAGCAATAGCCTCCCCAAGCCCCTCCGCAGGAGGGGTTTTAGACCCCGATTGTTTCAGCGTTTCTAAAGCTCCATGCAGTTGATATAATTTTGTGGCAATAGCAGCCTGGTCTTTTACCAATTGATCATAGTTCCTGTTATTCTCAGAAATTTCTGATAAGTAACGGACACGGTTAGCCGGAATAATGGCTTGTCCTACTTTGGCTGTTTCTGCAAAATGATAATCACCAAACGTTGTAGTTGTTTTTACCTGAATTTTTTTCAGCAGCAGTTCAAACAAATGATTTACCCCTTCATCATTGAATTTGCTGGCCATTGTGCCAACAATCGGAAGGTCTTCATCTTTTGCTGTAAATAATTGATGATTTCTTTTAAACTGTTTTTTTACATCTGCCAACGCATCTAATGCACCTGCTTTGTCAAACTTATTAACGCAAACCAGGTCAGCAAAATCAAGCATATTGATCTTTTCTAATTGCGAAGCCGCCCCATATTCCGGGGTCATCACATACATACTTACATCGCAGTAATCCAGGATGGAAGCATCGCTTTGTCCCACACCAGCTGATTCGAGAATTATAAAATCAAAGCCGGCAACCTTGCAAATATCAATAGCTTTCTGTACCGCAGCACTCAATGCCGTATTATCTTCCCTGGTTGCCAGGCTTCTCATATAAGCTCTTGGATGAGAAATGGCATTCATTCTTATCCTGTCACCCAATAATGCACCTCCAGTTTTTTTCTTGGAGGGGTCAACAGAAATAACAGCAATGGTTTTATCTGTAAAGTTGTTTAAGAAACGTCTTACAATTTCATCGGTCACTGAAGATTTACCTGCTCCACCGGTTCCGGTGATTCCTAATACAGGGGGCCCCCCTGCCCCCCGCTGGGGGGTTCCGGTTTCCGAAAGTTTAATGAGTTCTTTTAATTGTGCAGCGTAATCTTCTCCGCCTTCGGCAAGTGAAATCGCTCTTGCAATTCTTCTTATATCCTTTACTTCGTCCAGGGGAAGTTCCCCATTCCAATCGGGTTCTAAAACCCCTCCTGCAGAGGTTCCCGAGCTTTGCGAAGGGAAGGAACGTAGTTCGTGGGAGGCTGATTGCTTTATCACATCTTCAATCATTCCTTCAAGACCCATATGCCTGCCATCATCCGGTGAATAGATCCTGGTGATTCCATATGCATGTAACTCGTCGATTTCATAGGGCAAAATTGT
>JANLTL010000729.1:0-13992 GCA_031362905.1 Burkholderiales bacterium
CGCATGCCGGGCGCGAGCGCGTCAAGCGCCGTCTGCGCGAGGCGCAGGCGCGGGCCGAGGAAGCGCGGGTGCACGCCGAAGAGGCACGCGTCCGCGCCGAACAGGCCAACCGCGCCAAGACCGTGTTTCTCTCGTCGATGAGCCACGAACTGCGCACCCCGCTCAATGCCGTGATCGGATTTGCCGAGGTGCTCGACTATCCGGAGAACAACACACTCACGGCCGAGCAGCGCGAATATGTACGGCACATCCTCACTTCAGGCGAGCACCTGCTGGCCTTGATCACCCAGGTGTTGGACATGAGCCAGATGGAGTCCGGCACTTTTCGTATCGTGCCAGCCAAGGTGTCGCCGGCGCCTGTCATCGAGGCGGCAGTGGAGATGCTGGCCGTCGCCGCCAAGCGCGATGAAGTGACGGTATCGCTCGACATCGCCGATGCGCACGAGTGCATTCTGTGGGCGGACGGCCAGCGCCTGCGCCAAGTGCTGTGGAACCTGCTCTCGAATGCGATCAAGTTCAATCATGCCGGCGGGCAGGTGCGGGTGTGGGCGCTGCGTACTGGCCAGTCGCTGCGCATTGGTATCACCGACAATGGGCAAGGCATTGCCAAGGCACGGCATGGCGAAGTGTTCGAATCGTTCGCTCGCCTTGGTGCCGAAGGCAGCAACGTCAGCGGTGCGGGGCTTGGGCTCACCGTGAGCAAGCGCATCATCGAGATGATGGGCGGGCAGATCGGCTTTACCTCCGAGCGCGGCGCCGGCGCCGAATTCTGGATTGATGTGCCGCTGGTGAACGTGGAAAAACTGGCTGAGACACCGTCCAGAAACCTTTGATCACCAAGGGTTCTGGCAGGATGAAGCGCCAGAAGCGTTGGTGGTCAATGGTATTGGCTTGATCGTCTTTGGAGGGTATTGAAAATACCTCTAAAAAACAATGGCTTTTGTGCTTTTCGCGGCGTAAAATACCGGGTTTTGCAGTGCAGCAAAGCGGTCCTTGAACAGCGACCGGCAAAACCGCACAACCCAGCATAAGCCCGCCGAAAACCCGCAGCAATGCGCCGCAGCCATCCTGCGGCCTTGAACAGGCAAAAGACCATGTCCCGCAACATTCGCAACATCGCCATCATCGCCCACGTTGACCACGGCAAGACCACTCTGGTGGACAAACTGTTGCAACAGGCAGGTACCTTTGCCGCGCACCAGCATATCGCCGAACGGGTGATGGACTCGAACGATCTGGAGCGCGAGCGCGGCATCACGATTCTGGCGAAGAACTGCGCAGTGATGTTCGAAGGCACCCATATCAACATTGTCGACACCCCCGGCCACGCCGATTTTGGTGGCGAAGTCGAGCGTGTGCTGTCGATGGTCGACAGTGTGCTGCTGCTGGTTGATGCGGTCGAGGGCCCGATGCCGCAGACGCGCTTCGTGACGCGCAAAGCCTTGGCGCTCGGGCTCAAACCCATCGTGGTGGTCAACAAGATCGACCGCCCTGGTGCGCGCCCCGACTGGGTGGTGAGCCACACCTTTGATCTGTTCGACAAGCTCGGTGCCACCGAAGAGCAGCTCGACTTTCCGGTGGTCTATGCCTCGGCTCTGCACGGCTGGGCCACGCTCGATCACACCAAAAAAGAAGAAAGCATGCGCCCGCTGTTTCAGGCGATCCTGCAACACGTGCCGGTGCGCGAGGCGGATCCGGAAGCGCCGCTGCAGTTGCAGATCTGCTCGCTTGATTACTCCAGCTTCGTCGGCCGCATCGGCGTCGGCAGGGTGCGTGCAGGACGCGTCAAATCAGGCCAGGTGGTCGCAGTCATGAACGGGCCCGATGCCACGCCGGTGATGGCCAAGATCAACCAGGTGCTGAGTTTTCGTGGTTTGGAGCGCGTGGTGGTGCCCGAAGCCGAAGCGGGCGACATTGTGCTGATCAACGGCATCGATCAAGTGGGCATTGGCGTCACCATCTGTGACCCTGCGGCACCGGTTGGGATGCCTCTGTTGCGCGTGGATGAACCGACGCTGACCATGAATTTCATGGTCAACAGCTCGCCCCTGGCCGGCAAAGAAGGCAAGTTTGTCACCTCGCGCCAATTGCGCGAGCGCCTCGAGCGCGAATTGCAGGCCAACGTCGCTCTCAAAGTCGAGTTCACATCCGACAACGACACCTTCATCGTGTCAGGTCGTGGCGAACTGCACTTGACGATTCTGCTCGAAACCATGCGTCGCGAAGGTTACGAGATGGCGGTCGGACGCCCACGTGTGGTGATGAAGGAAGTCAACGGCGAGAAACAGGAACCCTACGAGTTGTTGACGGTCGATATCGAAGACACGCAGCAGGGCGCGGTGATGGAAGAACTCGGCCGCCGCAAAGGCGACCTGCAGGACATGCAGTCAGATGGCAGGGGCCGCACCCGGCTCGAATACCGTATCCCTGCGCGCGGCCTGATCGGCTTTCAGGGCGAGTTCCTCACGCTCACGCGCGGCACTGGCCTTGCAAGTCACATTTTTGACGACTATGGTCCGCTCAAGGGCGACATGGGCGAGCGTCGCAACGGCGTGCTGATCAGCCAGGATAACGGTGCGGCAGTTGCTTATGCTCTCTGGAAGCTGCAAGATCGCGGCCGCATGTTTGTCAGCCCCGGTGATGCTCTTTACGAAGGCATGGTGATCGGCATCCACAGCCGTGATAACGACCTCATCGTCAATCCGATCAAGGGCAAGCAGTTGACCAACGTACGCTCTTCGGGTACTGACGAAGCCGTGCGCCTGGTGCCGCCGATCGAGCTGACGCTGGAAAAAGCGGTGGAGTTCATCGCCGACGACGAATTGGTGGAGATCACGCCCAAATCGATTCGTTTGCGCAAGCGCTACCTGGTTGAGCACGAACGCAAGAAGGCGCAGCGGCTGGCTGCGTAGACTGCGACCGGCGGCCCAATCGACTGCGTTCCGCCTGGGCGGGACGCCTGTGATTCATTGCCCGAGACTGCGCGCCGCGACTCTGCGGACCAGCCCATCGAGCGCGCCGCGCTCGGCCTCGGCATCAGTGAGGTGCCGGCGCCGTACCAGGGCGCGTTCCAGCGACAGCACGAAGCGCTTGTCTTGTTCGATGCGCAACATCAGTTGCGCCAGCGCCACCTCATCTTCCAGCGGGTAATAGCCGGGGTAATCGGTGCCCAGCAGGCCGATGTTGCCGGGAATGTGTGATGCGAGCACCGGCACGGCGCACGCAATCGCCTCGCTTACCACATGCGCGCCGCCTTCCATGCGGCTCGATATCACCATCGCGTGCGAACGCGCCAGCCAGCGCATCGCGTCGCCGTGCGCCAGTTCGCCGGGCCAGCGGTAGCGCGGGCCTAGGGCGCGACTTGCCTCATTGGCAGCGATCGCACGCGCCGCTTCGCGCCCGGCGATGGTCCGCGCCTCTGCGGCCAGCTGGTCGTCCATCGCACCGCCGAGTTGTACGACCCGGATGCGCGAATCCGCGGGCAGATGCTGCAAGGCATACGCCGCGCGCAACGGGTCCTTCTCGTCACGCAGATGGCCGATCACGGTGATCAGGCAAAAGCTCGATGGCGGGTCAAGCCGCTGCACCGCGCGCACCGACTGGTGGATCACCCGCGTCTTGGCGCGCAGCGCGGGCGCGAGTTCGTTGAGGCCCTCGGCCTGCAACACGATCATCGCGTCGGCCACGCGCATCGACTCCTGCGCGGCGGCATCGGTACGGATGTCGCGATACAGGTCGGTGCCGGTGAGCGCGAGGATCAGCGGGCGGTCGGGCTTGGATTTCCACAGTGAAATCGAAGCTGCGCTGCGGCGTGCGTGCAGGGCAATCATTACATCGTGGGCGCGCGAGGCCTCACTCGCGTCGACCACGATTTCGACCTCATGCCCGGACGCGCGCAACTGACGCGCCCAGCGTGTCGCGGTGTTGCGGTTGCCGTGGCGCGAGCCCGGCTTGGCGGGAGTGACGATTAGAATGTACATAAGGTTTCATTCTAGACGCAGCGTGTCTTCTGGCGCCCCCGCCAGCGCATCCGTCGGCGTGTTCATCAGCGCATTGCCAACCGACCCACCCGATTCAGCCACCGCAATCTGTGTCCATGTCCGTCCGCACTCGCTGGCCTGATTTTTCGCTCTATCGCCCTCATCCCCCGGCTGCGACCTTGCTGGAGTGGATCGGCGGCACGCGCGCCAATACCTGGGCCTGGCTCGGTGACCTCACGTCCGCTACCGCGCTCGGGCCGCGCGCATCACTGCTCAATCCGCCACAGTGGGAAGTCGGGCATCTGGCCTGGTTTTGGGAGAAGTGGCTGCTGCGCGAGGGTGACACTGCGCGCGTGCCGAGTGTGCTGGAACCGCAGACTGATGCGCTCTATGACTCTGCAGCGGTTCCGCAAGACACGCGCTGGGACATCGCGCTGCTGCCTTGGGAGGCGGCGTGGCAATACCTTGATGCCGTCCTCGCGCGCGTGGGCGAGCGCATCCGGAGCGAATTCCTCAGCGACGAACTCGCCTACTTCACGCAGTTGTGCGTGTTTCACCACGACATGCACAACGAAGCCTTCGCGATCCGGCGTCAGACGTTGGGCGATTTGCCGCTGGAGATCGGCCTGAAAGCCTTGGCAGGAGCGCATCTGCAAGGCATCAATGCCGAAAAGCGCATGGATATTGCCTTTCCGGCCGGCGTACATGGGCAAGGCGTGGCGCCGGGGAGCGGTTTTGTGTTTGACAACGAGAAGTGGGCGCACGAGGTGCAGCATGACGCGTTCGCGATCGCCTCGCACCCGGTCACGCAAGGCGAATACGCGCAGTTTCTCGATGCGACAGGTGCCGACCTAGCGTCTCCCTCAACCGGGGCCGGTAAGGCCCCGGCCACTTGGCGCAAGCGCGCACACTGGGAGTGCCGCGTGTTTGACACCTGGCAAGACATCATGCCGACCGCGCCGATGGTACATGCCAATGCGCTCCAGGCCGAGGCGTATTGCCAATGGGCGAGTCGCCGGCTGCCGACCGAGATCGAGTGGGAAGTTGCCCAGCCGCAATTGCAGGCGCAGGGCAGGGTGTGGGAATGGACCGCCAGCGTGTTTGCGCCTTACCCCGGTTTTGCCGCCGATCCCTACGACGAGTATTCGGCGCCGTGGTTTGACGGCCACTTTCGCGTCTTGCGCGGCGGTAGCGCGGCGACCGCACCACGCAATATCTGGCGCACCTGGCGCAATTTCTACGTGCCGGCGCGCAGTGACATGTTTTGCGGGTTCCGCACTTGCGCGCGCTAGACCGCGCCCGCTCGCGACGCGGCACGCGCGCACCGCTTCATTTCTGATTGGGCGGCTCAAAGCCGTTCGGCCACAGCAGCCACATCTCGCCGCTCTGGCGCATGCGTCCCGCCTCGCGCCCGGCTTCTTCGCCAAAGCCCCAGAAAAAATCCGCGCGCTGCGGGCCGCGTATCGCACCGCCGGTGTCTTGCGCGAGCATCAGGCGCTCCAGCGGACGCGCGGTGTTGGGCCAGGTGGTGACGAGCCACACTGGCGCACCGAGCGGCACGAACGCGGGGTCTACCGCGATTGAGCGGCCGGCGAACAGCGGCACGCCTAGCGCGCCAGGTGGGCCGGCGTCGCCGTCGAGTTTGATCTCGCGAAAAAACACGTAGCTGGGGTTGTTGTTGAGCAGTTCAGTCAGTTTCGCCGGGTTCGCCTGCGCCCAGGCCTTGATGCCCTGCATCGAGGCCTGCTCAAATTTGAGTTCGCCGCGATCAACCAGGATGCGGCCGATGCCGCGATAAGGATGTCCATTCTGGTCGGCGTAATTGAGGCGTACCGTCTCGCCGTTCTCGAGTCGCACGCGGCCTGATCCCTGGATCTGCAAGAAAAACAGCTCGACCGCGTCGTCCACATACAGAATTTCGCGCCCCGCGACCGGTGCTCGGCCGCTCTCGATGTCAGCACGGTCGTAATAGGGCACGACGTGTCTTCCATCAATGCGGCCACGCAGGCGCTGGCCTTTGAGATCAGGCCGCAGATCGCCCAGGTCAATGGTGAGCAGGTCGGGCGGCGCCGCGTAGACGGCATGCTGGTAGATGCCACGCCGTGTGCGGCTGCCGTTGAGCAAGGGTTCGTAGTAGCCGGTAACCATCGACGTCGTGCTGTTGCTCATGCGCCAGGGGGTCAACTGGCGCTCGAAAAACGTCCTGGCGATGACTGCACCTCCGGCGCCTGCGCGCTCCGCACTGGCGCAAACGTCGCGCCACGCGGCTTGACGCTTGAGCGGCCCGCAACTGGCGAGGAAGGCGCGCCATGCCTCCTCCGGGCGGTCGCTTTCCCAGTTGGCCAGATTGCCCCATGTCGCGCGTACCCAGGCAGGTTTGGGCGGCGCTTCGGGTTTGGTGGCGGCACTGTCACAGACGCACGCCGCGCAAGTCGCAATGGATCCGGAGGAAGGCGCAGTGACGGCGGGTGCAGGGCAGGTGGGCGCAACGTTGCCGCCAGCCTGTGGCGAAGAGGCTTGCGGGTTCGCGCACGCAGCCAGCGCCAGCACGGCGGCTAGAATGGTGGCTCTTTCAAAAACGCTGTCTGTGGCGCGAATTGGTGAAGGCATGTTTGCTGACGGTATGTGGATTTTTTATCTGGAAGCGCTGCTGGTCCTGGCGATCGGCTTGTTCATTGTGTGGTGGACCATGCCGAAGCAAAGGCCACCCGCCCCGCCACCGCAAGAGACTGAGCAGCCGGTGGATAGGGCATCTGTAAGTGCGGCAATTCCGGGCGAGGCATTGACCAAGAAAGAATCTGCGCAACGCGCATCCGACAACATCACACCAAAAGACTAACGAAACGCCGCGCGCCGCTGGCGCCGCTGGATCGCGCGAAAACGCCGGCCAATGCGGCCTGGCTTCCAATGGCGGCTGGTCTGTGCCCACCATGCACGCACCGCAGCGCGCAAGGCCTGCAGGCGCAGCCACGCCGCACTCGAATGCACCCACACGTAAAGCATGTTGCGCCACCTGGTGATGAACCCATAAAGTGCAGCAAACCAGCCCAGCGTCATCAACTGTGGTTTGGTCAACACAAAGATGCGCGCCACCAGCACCGTACCCGCAAGCTTGGCCAGAATGATGACTTGCAGTCCGAGCAAGGCATGACCATTCGCGAGCAACCATAGCGCTGAAATTTTCACCGGCAGCAGGCACAAGCCCGGTAGCAGAAACAGCACGGCAGCGCCATAGGGCGGCAGGCGCGCAATCCATGCCTCGACGCTGCGAATCAGCGGCAGTTTGCCGAGCGCTGCCATCAGCCGCTTGGCGCCTTCCCAGATCACTTCTTCGACAAACATCAACAGCGCCGCCAGCGCCATCAGTGGCGGCGTCAGCAGATTTTTGAGAAGGGCGCGCATGGGAATGAGAGAGTGGCTGGTCAGGACGTTGTTAGCGCTTGATACTCAACAGCATCACCACGGCAGCTGGGCTTCTGTTCAATGCAGTGTGCGCGGCATCGACAAAATAAACTCGGGCACCGGTGCGTCAAACGCCGTGCCGTCTTCGGCCACCATTTGATAGGTGCCGCGCATGGTACCGACGGGCGTTGGCAGCGGCGTGCCGCTTTGGTACTCGAACTGCTCGCCCGGTTTGAGCAGCGGCTGATTGCCGACCACGCCCAGCCCCTTCACCTCCTGCGTGCGGCCCTCGGCATCGGTGATGACCCAATGGCGACTGATCAACTGCGCCGCGATCTCACCGGTATTTTTGATCGTGATGAAATAGGCGAACACAAACGGGCCGGATTCGCGATCCGACTGCTGCGGCAGGAACTCGGTACGCACCGAGACGGTGATCTGATATTTGGACATGCCGCATTGTGAGCCCAATTGATGATGGGCGGCAAGGGGGCGCGTCGCTCTGGTGCTTCAGTACGCACTCGAATGGCATCGCGCGGCACGGTATGATTTGTCCATGCGGCTCCAAGACCGCTTTTTGAGGGCCATGCCGCGAATGATCGCGGCGGCTTCAGGAGACACGTCCTTGAACAACCTTTCGAATGCGCGCGGCGTCGCGCTGCGGTCGCCTGCGCTGTGCCTGGCTTGCCTTGCGGCCTTGCTGCTCGCCGGCTGCGCGAGCGTTGCGCCGCCAGGCGATGACCAGGTTTCGCTTGGCAGCATGACCAGTTTTTCCGCTTCCAAGCCAGGCAAGGTGTTGCCGGGTGGCTGGCGTGAGTGGACCCTGGCGCGCTTCAAGAAGACGACCAGCTATGACCTGATCAGCAAGGATGGTGCGACCGTGGTCGAGGCGCGGGCGGACGGCTCGGCGTCGGGGCTGCTGCATGCGCTCAACCGGCTCGATGCGCGCGAGTATTCACAGTTGTCCTGGCGCTGGAAGGTGGAGGACTTGATCCCCAACCAGGACAACACCAGGAGCGCGACTGAGGATGCGCCGGTGCGTCTGGTGATCCGCTTCGACGGTGATCGCTCCAAGCTTGATTTCAGCGAACGCATCTTTGCTGCGCAGGTGAAAGCGGTGACCGGGCAGGAGTTGCCGTATGCCACCTTGATGTACATCTGGGGCCGCACTTCCCCGCGCGAGACAGTGATTACCAGCCGTTTTACCGAGCGCATCCGGATGATCGTGGCCGAGTCGGGTACCCAGAAAGTCGGCCAGTGGCAATACGTGATGCGCAATGTGTACGAGGACTTCAAGCGCGTCTACGGTGAAGAACCCGGTCCGGTGACCGGCATCGGCATCATGACCGACACCGACAACACCGGTGAAAAAGTGCGCGCCTGGTATGGCGACATCAGCCTGATCAAGCGCGCGCCCTGACGGCCTGGCGCTGCAGACGCTGGCCGGATCGGACTGGCGTCAGCGGCAGGGGGTGCGTCATTCATGTCCGAATCCGGCGAGCGAGGCACGTTCAGGCGCGGTAAAGTGCGCGCATGAAATCTGCACATGATGCGCCGATCGATGCGGGCGGTTACCTTGGCGAAGTGATTGCGGCGGGCCGCCCGGATCAGTTGTTTCGCGCTTACGAGACGCGCGATGCGCGCTTTGACGGGCGCTTTTTTGTCGGTGTCAAGACGACCGGCATTTTTTGCCGCCCAGTGTGTCCCGCACGTACCCCATTGCGCCGCAATGTCAATTTTTATTCCAGTGCAGCGGCGGCGTTTGCCGCAGGCTTGCGTCCCTGCCTGCGCTGCCGGCCCGAGCGCGCGCCGGTGCTGCGGGCATTGGCCGGAGGCGAAGCGCTGGTGGCGCGGGCGCTGGGGGCGATTGACGCGGGTGACCTCAACGAGAGGTCGGTCGAGCAACTGAGCGCGCGCATCGGCGTCACATCACGTCATCTGCGGCGCCTGTTCGAGACGCATCTGGGCGCCACGCCGATCCAGGTGGCGCAGACGCGCCGGCTGTTGTTCGCCAAGCAGCTCATCGACGAGAGCGCCCTGCCGCTGGGTGACATTGCCTTCGCGGCCGGCTTCAACAGTGTGCGGCGTTTCAATACCGCTTTTCTCGACGCCTACGCGCGCGCGCCATCAGTGTTGCGGCGGGCGACGGGGCGCGCGGCAGCAAGTACAGGGCGCAACACCGGCAGGCGCTGGCGCACGGAAGGCACGTTGTCGAAGAATGCGCCCGCTGCCGCAATGGGGGGAACGGTCATCCGCTTGGGCACCATGCCGCAGCAAACCTTTTCCAGCCTGCTGGGCTTTTATCGCACCCGTGCTTTTCTGGGCGTGGAGACGGCTACCGAAGCGCTTTACACGCGTGCCATCGCACCCGGTGGCACGGCCGGCGTGATTGCGCTGCACCGGGATGCGCGCACCGAATTGCTGCTGCTCAGGTGCGAGCTGAAAGATCTTGCGTCGCTGCCGCGCGTGGTGGCGCGCGTCAAACGCATGTTTGATCTGGATGCCCCGTTGGCCGCTGTAGACGGTCACCTGCGGCGCGACGGCTTGCTGCAACCGGCGTTGAGCCAGGCGGTGCGCGTGCCCTGTGCCTGGGATGCCTTCGAGCTGGCGGTACGTGCGGTTCTGGGGCAGCAGATCAGCGTGAAGGCGGCCACCACGCTGTCCGGGCGCCTGGTGGAACGCTTTGGCGAGCCCTTGCCCTTGCATCTGGGGAAGGACGGGAATGGATTGACGCGGCTGTTCCCGCTGGTCGAAACCATCGCCGCTGCACGCGTGGCCGACTTGTGTGCACTGGGCATCATTCGCGCACGCGCCGAGACTTTGGTCGCACTGGCGCGTCACGTCGCGAAGGACGCCGAGTGGCGTACGCGCTACATGGGGCTGGAGGCGTTCACTGCCGAACTGACCGCGTTACCCGGCATCGGACCGTGGACGGCGCAATACATCGCGATGCGCGGCTTTGCCGATCCGGATGCGTTTCCCGCGAGTGACTTAGGCTTGCTGCGCAGTGCACGCGTGCTGGGCATTGCAGCGACGCCGCGCGAACTCGAACGCCACGCCGAACGTTGGCGACCGTGGCGTGCCTACGCCGCGCAGGCCTTGTGGAATTTCAAGGCCGAGTAGTCGGCATTGAGTGATGAGTGACAGAGCGATCGAAATGAATCGAAAGCGAATCGAAAGGATATGTTCATGACCACCTTATGGTTTGACCGAATCGCTGCCCCGAAGGGCGCCCCGTTTGAACAAGTGCTGATCGCCGTCGATGGCGACAAACTTGCCGCGCTCGATTTCAACGGCTATGAAGCGCGCATGGCGCGTCTGCTGACGCGCCACTACGGGGCCCATGAATTCATGCAGAAGTCCAATCCATGCGGGTTTTCGGCCTGCTTACGCTCTTACCTGCATGGCGAAATCGATGCCGTCAATGCGATTCCCGTCAATACCGGCGGCACTGAATTTCAGCGCGCCGCGTGGCAGGCCTTGCGCTCCATTCCTGCGGGGAGAACGGCCACCTACGCCGAGCAAGCACAGCGCATCGGGCGCCCCAAGGCGTCGCGCGCGGTGGGTGCGGCCAACGGGCAAAACCCGGTCGCCATCGTGTTGCCCTGCCATCGCGTGGTGGGAGCCAATGGCAGCCTCACCGGCTATGCCGGCGGCATGCACACCAAGCAATGGCTGCTGCGGCACGAAGGAGCGGTGACGGACTTGCTTTGAGCACTGGGCTGCGGGGATCGTCACCGCGCGAATGCGCAATTGCGCCCAAAACAAAGCGGCCCCGAAGGGCCGCTGCGTGCTGCTGGTAACCGGATGCGGCGCGAGCCGCTCTCCAATCTGCCTGCCTTAAGCGCCCCAGGGACGAATCGCTGCCTTCAATTGCTTGTAACCGTCGATATAGCGCGGGCGCTTGGCATCGTAGATACTGTCAAACGTGACCAACTGATCGTCGAGCCACTTGGCCAGTTGCGCGTTGCCCGGATTGGCGGCCTTGTAGGCCTCGTTGATCAGCACGAAGTGGATGCGCGGATCGTATGGTGCCTTGGTGCCACCGACGGTCTCGTCGCCATCGAGCAGACGCATCAACATGGCGTCGGCTGAACCGAGGGTTTGTTCGTAAATCGGCTCGCCAACCATGCGGTACATCACGCTGGTCATGTCCTTGCCATTCTTCATGGTGAAGCCCATCTCGCTCCACAACTTGTTCATGTCGCTGCCGGGCTTGACCTTGTCGAGAATCATCTGGCCCCAGGCGCGAAGGAAGTCGGGCGCATCGGCCATCAGGTCGGTCAGGCGATCACCGTCGAGGTCGGTAGCGTAAACGATCACGCCCTTTTGTTGCACCATGTCGTGCAGCAGCAGGCCGAAGTTGGTGTCGGCGATATGCTCGGAGAGCTCGCCGCCCCAGTTTTCCATGCCGGCCTTGAAGTCTTTCGGCAGCAGGGCAACGATGGCGTCGATTTTCTCCTTGTGCTCTTCGTAGGCATCGACCGAGTATTTGCGCTTGAGCTCAAACTTCGTGCCCTTGAGCATCCAGCGCACGATGCCGGCGTTGACGGCGTCTTCCTGCGCCTGCGTCGGCTTGGTGGCGACACGACCGACTTGGCCGGTCTCGTGCACCATTTTGAGGAACAGGCGTACCGCGTAGCACATGCGGATGCCCGGGGTGTTCATCTCGGAGTGAATGTTGCCGGTATCGATATCGACACGGAATTTTTTCTTGTCCTGCGAATACGGCAGGCCCGGCATGAAGCGGATGCTGGTGATGGTGCCGTAGGGACGGACGTTGCAGTACACGCCGGCAGCGGTGCGCAGCGGTGCATTGGCCGATTTGCCGTTCACGACGACCTTCTTGCCGTGTTCATTGACCATGAAATCGCCGGCGGTGGACCACTTGAGCGAGGTAAAGTCAAGTTTCCCGAACCAGTCGAGTGATATCAGCTTGGTGTCATGACGAAACTGCGCCATCATCGGCACGCCGATGAAAGGCAGACCGAGCACATCGAGCGCCATCAAGGTGCCGTTGAGTGCAAACATGTCGGTAAAGGCATGCGCTACCGGTTTTACGCCACCGTGCGCGTTGCCGCCTTCCCAGATGATCGCATCGGAGATGCCGCGCGGCTGCACGCTGGAGCGCCGGTAGATGCTGTCGAGTAGTTTGAAGAGATCGCCGTTCTGTTCTTCCTGGGCGATTTTGAGGAGGTCGAGGGCTTGAGTCATGAACGGAACGCCTTGGCAAGGATGTGGAGGAGAGGAGGAAGGAGTGCGGCGGGAGAGATTGCTGATCCTGCATGCCCGCCGTTGCTGAAGCGCACGCCACTCCGCAGAGTGGTCTTTTGAAAGCGGGTGGAATTATCGCATTGTCAAGGAGGCGGCAAGCGGGGTCACGCGGGAGGCGCGACAACCAGGCGATGCCCTTTAGGTGCCGAACTGCAATGCCGCCAGACGCGCATACAAGCCGCCGCGCTCCAGCAACGCTTCATGACTTCCGATTGCTTCTATGCGACCGTCTTCCATCACGACGATGCGGTCAGCGTTGCGCACGGTGGCGAGGCGATGCGCGATCACCAGCGTGGTGCGGCCCTTCATCAGGTTTTCGAGCGCAGTCTGCACCAGGCGTTCACTCTCGGCATCGAGCGCACTGGTCGCCTCGTCGAGCAACAGCACTGGCGGATTTTTCAGAATCGCGCGCGCGATGGCGATGCGTTGGCGCTGTCCGCCGGAAAGGCGCACGCCGCGCTCGCCAACAAAGGTGCGGTAGCCCTCGGGCAGACGCGCGATGAATTCATCGGCCATCGCGGCGCGCGCGGCAGCGATGACATCTTCATCGCTTGCCCCGGTGCGGCCATAGCGGATGTTTTCCATCGCATCGGCAGAGAACACCACGGTGTCTTGCGGCACGATGCCGATGCGCGCCCGCACCGCTGCCGGGTCGGCCTGCGCGATGTCGATACCGTCGAGCATGATGCGGCCGGCTCCGGGATCGTAAAAGCGCAGCAGTAATTGAAACAGAGTGGTCTTGCCCGCACCCGACGGGCCAACGATGGCCACCGTTTCGCCAGCGCGCACGTGCAGTGAAAAATCGCTCAGCGCCGTGTGGCCGGGCCGCGACGGATAGTGAAAGCGCACCGCCTCGATGCGGATGTCGCCGATGGTGTGATCCGCGCCGGCAGCTTGACCATCAGCGTTGGCCGGGCCGGTAGGCTTGGCTTGACCGGCCTGCGCAGCATTTCCCCGCTGCGCCAGTGCAGGCAGCGCCAGAGGCAGGGTCGCCACGCGAATCGCCGACTCGCCGGCCAACAACTCCATCAGCCGTTCAGTTGCACCAGCAGCACGCTGCACATCGCCCCACACTTCCGAGAGCGCACCGATGCTGGTCGCCACCAGCACGGCGTAGAGCACAAACTGGCTGAGCACACCGGCAGTCATGTTGCCTTCGAGCACCGAGCGTGCGCCCTGCCACAGCACCATCACGATGGCGCCGAACACCATCACGATGATGATGGCAGTGAGACTGGCGCGAGCGCGGTTGCGGCGGCGCGCCGTGTCGAATGCCGCTTCGACCGAATCGGTGAAACGGTCGGTCTCGTGGCGCTCTTGCGTAAACGCCTGGACG
>JANLTL010000029.1:0-3109 GCA_031362905.1 Burkholderiales bacterium
CCGGTGCACCATGCGCAGTCCATGTTCCGCCAGGCGCAGGTCGTGTATCACCTGTGGGTGCAGCAGGCTCACGGTGGCGCTGCAGTCACGGAAGAGTTTCATCCGGGCTTTCGCAATTCCGTGGCGAGCTACACCGTGAGCCTGCTGCACCCACAGGTGATACACGACCTGCGCCTGGCGGAACATGGACTGCGCATGGTGCACCGGCCGATGTCAAACTTTTTGCCATTGGCCAATGGCGATGCCTTGCGCGTCGGGCCCGGCGTCGACGACACGGTGCGCGAGCTGGCCCGCTTTTCCGCCCGGGACGCCGCCGCCCTGCCGCGCTACTACGCCATGCTAGATCTGCTCGCTGATGAATTGCGTAAGTGGATTCTGAAAGCACCGCCCGATCCAAACGCTGGCGTGGGTGGCATCATCGACACCCTCAAGGCCGGCCTCGCCCTGCGCGGCCTGCCACTTGAAGCGCAACGCGACCTGATTGAACTGTTCGGCCGCAGCGCAGGCGAGATGCTCGATGACTGGTTCGAGACCGACGCGATCAAGGCCGCGCTCGGTTTCGATTCCATCGTCGGCGCCTACGCCTCGCCCTATGCGCCCGGCTCGGCCTACGTGCAGTTGCACCACTGCTTCGGCGAGGTCAACGGCAAGAAAGGGGCTTGGGGCCACGCCATCGGCGGCATGGGCGCGATCACGCAGGCGATGGCAAAAGAATGTGCGCACCTCGGTGTGACGATCCGCCTCAACGCCAAGGTCGCTCGCGTCATCACGCGCGATGGCCGTGCCACCGGAGTGGCGCTTGACGGCGGCGAGGAAATCCACGCGCGCACTGTCGTCGCCAACGTCGGGCCCAAGTTGCTGTTCAATCAACTCGTCCAAGCAAGCGATCTGCCTGACGAATTTCGCACGCGCATGCAGCGCTTCAAGACCGGTTCGGGCGTGCTGCGCATGAACGTCGCACTCTCCGAGTTGCCTGACTTTTGCGGCCTGGGCATGCAACAGCAAGCGCATCACGGCGCCGGCATCATCCTCGCGCCATCGCTCGGCTACATGCACCGCGCCTACGAGGATGCGCGCGCCACCGGCATGTCATCATCGCCGGTAGTCGAGATATTGATCCCGAGCACGCTCGATGACAGTTTGGCCCCGAAGGGACAACACGTCGCCAGCCTGTTCTGCCAAAGCTTCGCGCCGCAACTGCCCGCTGGGTCAGCAGCTGGGTCAACGGCGCGGCCGACAGCGAGCGAGAGTTGGGACGAGGCGCGCGAGCGCGCGGCAGATCTCGTCATCGACACTGTCACTCGCTTTGCGCCCAACTTCAAGCGCAGCGTGATCGCTCGGCAGGTACTCACGCCCCTCGATCTCGAACGCACCTTTGGCCTGACCGATGGCGATATCTTCCATGGCCGCCTCTCGCTGGAACAATTATTCGCGAGCCGGCCGATGCTGGGCTATGCGAACTACCAGACGCCGCTCAAGGGTTTGTATCTGTGCGGGTCCGGCGCACACCCCGGTGGCGGTGTGACGGGCGCGCCGGGGTACAACGCCGCGCAGGCAATTGGACGCAATCGCTAGTAGACTGGCTATTGGATCAACCCGCGCACAGCGCGCAACCTGCCAGATTGTCCGGAGCTCTCAACGTGACCCTTACCAATCATCAAATCCGCCTCGCCGCCCGCCCGGTCGGCAATCCGAAACGCTCCGACTGGAACTTCACCGAAGAATCGGTCGGCACACCCGGCCCCGGCGGCGTGCTCGTCAAGGTGCTGCAACTCTCGCTTGACCCGGCCATGCGCGGCTGGATGAACGAGGGCAAGAGCTACATTCCGCCGGTCGGGATTGGCGAGGTGATGCGTGCCGGTGGAGTCGGCAAGGTCATCGCATCGAACAATCCGGCGTTCGCGGTGGGTGACCACGTCGCCGGTGGTTTCGGCGTGCAGGAGTACTGCCTGGTCGGGGAAGCCGGCCTCAAGCAGGTGGGCCTGGCGAAGATCGATTTGCGTATGGGTACACTGTCGCAATGGCTCAACGCGCTCGGCATGCCCGGCATGACGGCGTATTTCGGGCTGCTCGAAACCGGCCAGCCGAAGGCCGGCGAAACCGTAGTGGTGTCAGGCGCCGCCGGTGCGGTCGGGCAGACGGTGGGGCAGGTGGCAAAGATCAAGGGCTGCCGCGTGGTCGGCATCGCCGGCGGGCCGGACAAGTGCGATTTCGTCGTCAAGGAACTCGGCTTCGACGCCTGCATCGATTACAAATCGGGCAGCGTGAAGGACGGCCTCAAGCAGCATTGCCCCAAAGGCGTGGACGTCTATTTCGACAACGTCGGCGGCGACATCCTCGACGCCGTGCTGACGCGCATCAACCGCAAGGCACGCATCGTCATCTGCGGCGCGATTTCGCAATACAACAACACCACACCGGTGCAGGGCCCGGCCAACTACCTCTCGCTGCTGGTGAACCGTGCGCGCATGGAAGGCATCGTGGTGTTCGACTGGGCCGACCGCTATGGCGAAGGCATCAAGCAGATCGCGCAGTGGATGCAGGAAGGCAAGTTCAAGTCGCGCGAAGACATCGTCGAAGGCCTGAACACCTTTCCGGAAACCCTCAACATGCTGTTCGAAGGAAAGAACTTCGGCAAGCTGGTGCTGAAAATCGCCAACGAGTGATGGACTGAAACCCTTGGTGGGAACGGGTTTACGACGTATGTGTTCCGAAAAACCGCTCCCAGGGCCATTCTCATAGATATGGCATGATGCAAATTTCACACGCACCAAACCTGACGCTGCCATCCACATGAGTCACCGTGATGAAGTCAAATTGCGGCAATTGATTTAGGGGGCGTGGCTCGCGTCGCGACGGCCTTTCTGAATTGTCAGGATGGACAAAATTGCAATTTCAAAAAGTTCACCCGTGATTCAACCACCTGAGAATTTCGGCGCCAAATGATCGCCGTGAGGTTGTTGACCCGAGAGATGGAAGACATTGCAAGGGGGAAATTTGCAGCTACAGTGGATCATACGAAGTATTCAGTAGTGTCCGGTTAAATCTCGAACAGATTCAATTGGTTAGCGGGGTCGGGCGAAATGATTGGACGCGGATCGGGCGCAAA
>JANLTL010000492.1:0-7632 GCA_031362905.1 Burkholderiales bacterium
GTGCCACAGACGCGCGATGTGTTTCCGTCGCTCACGGTAGAAGAAAACCTTGCGGTCGCCGCGCGCCCCGGGCGCTGGCCGATGGCACGGGTCTATGACTTGTTTCCTCGCCTGGCCGAACGGCGCAGTCACATGGCAACCAGATCTCCGGCGGCGAGCAGCAGATGCTCTCGATCGGCCGCGCCCTGATGGGTGACCCGGCACTCCTGCTGCTCGACGAACCGCTCGAAGGGCTCGCGCCGATCATCGTGCAGTCTCTGCTGCAGAGCATCGCGCGCCTGATCCGTGAAGAAGCGCTCACGGTGATCCTGGTGGAACAATCAGCCAAGCTCGCCCTCGAAGTCACGCAAACCGCGCTGGTGCTCAATCGTGGGCGCATCGCCTGGTCCGGCGAGAGCGCGGAGTTGCTCGCCGACCCCGACCGGCTCAGTGCGCTGGTGATGGCGGGTTAAGGGCGAGCCAATTCGGGCTTGTTATTGATCAGTCCAAAAAACATGACTGCCTCGTAAGAGGCATGTTTTTTGTCATGATTTAAGCAACTCTCAATAGTGGCAGCGCCGCGTAGCGCACCTAAAGCGGAATGGCCAACAAGGTATCGATCCGCCGGCTGTCGAGGATCACCAGCTTGTCTTCAAACACAGCACCTCCATCCAGCGAAATGCGGTCGACATAGCGGCCCGCGGCAAACAGCACCATCGCGCCATCGTGCATGATGCGCGTCACGGAAAAATTGCTGACAACGCTAAACGCGCGCAAAGCCTTGTCCCCCAACGGTTCTACGAGGATACTGGTTACCGTGTGACGATAGCTTTGCGCTTCGTAAATATTGGCGTGGCGCAGCGCAGCGACGCGATCGCGCATCATCGCGCGTGAATCAGCCTGTACGATGCACAGCGGCAAATTGGCGCGGTGATTCTCCAGCGTGGTGATGCGGTAGCGACCCTGTGCACTGAAAAACGCCGGCCATTCTTCGAGGCGATCGTCGTCGAGCGCATGCACGTAGCGCGCGAGCAGGTTTTCGATGGCGAGCTGAGTGCTGGTGTCTACCAGCATGGCGGACCCCTGGGGCTGGACTGCGCGGTTCATATGCCCATCTTTCCGCGCCACGCCTGCCAGAAGCCGCGCACCGACGTCTCGGACACGCGCGAGGAATTGCTCGCCACGTCGCGCCCGCCCATCTCCAGCACGGCACTCATGCCGCCCGCTGCGATGACGCCGCGCTGTACGAAGGCCGTTGCTGCGCCGTCTTCCATTGAAATGAAGCCGGCCGGGCCGATCAGATTGCCCTGGCGCAGGCGCAGCGCGGTGAGGCTGTCGGTATCGTCAGTGAAGCCAAACGCTGTCCACAACAACTCGGTCTCGTTCAATCCGCGCGGGACAATGCGCCGTACCGCGAGACAATTCTTGATCTGCTGCAACACAAAACCCGGGAACACACCGATGATCTGGATGGTGCCGTTGTCGCCAAACTCATCGACCGCTTCGAGCAGTTCGGGCGCTTCCAGCGCAAACTCCCCGGCAGCCGAGCGCACGCCGGCCTTCTCGTATTCATCACCCGACGGGCTTTCGATGGTGAAGCTCACGTGGCAACCGCCGTCGCCGCCGACGATCACGCCACCTTGCTGCGTCAGGCGATTGATGCGGAACTTGGCAAAAAACAAATGCAGGAGACTGGCGTGATAGGTGTCTTTCACGTTGTCCATGTAGAGTTTCCAGTTGCTCGCTAGCATCTGGCTGTAGCCGCCCAGTGGCTTTACCGGTGCTTTCATCACGCGCCTGACTTTGGCGGCGACATCGGCACCGAGGTAGGTCTCGACCGGCGGCGTGGCATCCGATAGCGTGCCGAATACCAGGCCGTGATAATTCTCGATGCGCACTTTGGCGGGCGCGTTGGACGCGGGTTCGGCGTCGGGCAGCATGCCGCCCTGACCCTTGATGCCGCGCCGGAACGCAACGCCCTGCAGGTTGCCTTTGAGGTCGTAGGTCCAATTGTGATAGATGCAGGTGATTTCTTTTGCCTCGCCACAAGGCGTGAGGCACAGCAGCGCGCCGCGATGCGCGCAGCGATTTTCAAATGCGGCCAGCGCGCCATCGGCATCGCGCGTGACCACCACCGGCATTTCGCCGATGTTGGAGGTGCGCCAGGTGTTGGGGCTGCTTAACTCGGCGTCGAGACACAGAAAATTCCACACCGCCCCGCGAAAAATCTTCGCCTGCTCTTCCCGGTACAGCGTGGCGTCCTGATACACCCAGTACGGCACACGCGTGAGGCCTTCTGCCGGCCAATGGCGGGGCGGGGATGCCGTAGCAGCAGTCATGAAGGGTTTTTCTGGCGAGGGGAATGGGAAATTATAATCAGGCGTCTTCAACCGGGCCTGCTCATGTCTATTGCAACGCGTGTTTCATTGGTATTCGTTTTGGCCGGGCTCGCCCTTCTGACCACTACTGCTGCGACGGCACAAGATGCAGCGGCGTACCCGGCCAAACAAATTCGCATCATCGTGCCGTTCCCGGCCGGTGGCACTGCAGACACCCTGCCGCGCATGCTGGCAGAAAAACTCGGTGCGCGTCTCGGACAGTCAGTGGTGATCGAAAACCGCGCGGGCGCGGGTGGCAACATCGGTGCGGAAGCCGTATTCAAGGCCGATCCCGATGGCTATACCCTGCTTTCCACACCGCCGCCGCCGCTAGTGGTCAATCAGAGCCTGTATGCCAAGCTTGCGTTTGACGCATCACAATTCGTGCCAGTCACCGTGATCGCCAATGTGCCCAGCGTGCTGCTGGTACACCCCAGGATTGCCGCCAACACCCTGCAGGAATTCATCGCTTTCGCCCGCGCCAACCCGGACCAGCTCAACTACGCCAGTCAGGGCAGCGGCACCACCTCGCATCTCACCGCCGAAATGCTCAAGTCAGCGGCAGGCGTGCGCATCACCCACGTGCCCTACAAAGGCACGGCACCCGCGCTCACCGATTTGCTCGGTGGGCAAGTGGATATGATGTTCGACAACCTCGGCGTGTCGGCCCAGCACGTGCGCTCGGGCAAGTTGAAGGCGCTGGCAATCGGCAGCGCGAAACGCGCCGCGTCGCTGCCCGGCGTGCCGACCGTGATTGAAGCCGGTCTGCCGGGATTTGTTTCGGTCGCCTGGTTCGGGATCGTTGCCCCGCCGAAGACCCCGCCCGAGATCGCGGCCAAACTCTCTGCTGCGGTCGGTGAAGCTCTCAAGCACCCGGACGTGCAGAAGCGCCTGCAAGACCTCTCGGCCGAGCCGGTCGGCAGCACGCCTGCCGAGATGGCGGCCTTCATGAAGGAAGAAGTGGAGCGCTGGCGGCGCGTGATTCAGAGTGCGGGCGTGAAGGTCGATTGATTCAGGCCCTTGCACCATCCCGGAAACCCTTGGTAGACAAGGGTTTCAATGCTTTTTCGGCAGGCAAATTGCCAACGGGCGATGTAAATACTTCACAAAATTGGACGGCAGTTGTTACTTTTGTTGGACACTCCGGCCTCGTAGACTGCCTCTGTCGCCATGCGCACAGGAGCCTGCCATGTACGTATCGCCGCTTGACGGGAACGCAATTGCCGCGCGCCAGAGTACCGCGCGGAGCATGCCGGTGGCTTGCGGCTTCCCGTTGTCCTCCGCGCTCTTGCTCGGCTTGCTCGAAGAGATTGACTACGGGATCGTCGTGCTTGACGCCAGTGCCCGTGTTTTGCACCTGAACCAATTGGCCCGGCTTGAACTGCAGACGGGGACGGTGCTACGCCTGGTAGATGACCGTCTGACTGCCCGCTTGCCGCAGGATCAAGCGCATATCGAGCGCGCGCTGGCTGACAGTGCGCGCGGTGTGCGCAGCCTGTTGCCGTTGGGAAGTGATAGTGGGCACACTCCCGGTGAGGTCACGATTTCGTTCATCCCACTGGGTGCGGAAGCGGATGGCTTCGGCCCCAGTGGCGGCTATACGCTGGCCATGCTCGGCAAGCGTGAATCGTGTGAGTCGCTCACTTTGCAGCAGTTTGGACGTCACTGCCGGTTGACCCATTGTGAGCAAGCTCTTCTTCCAGCGATCATGCTTGGCTTGAGCGCAGATGACATCGCTGCCCAATCGCAAACGTCGGTAAACACGGTGCGCACGCATCTGGGACACATTCGCGCCAAGACGCAGGTCACCTCGATGCGTCAGCTGGCGACCGTGCTCACCAGGCTGCCGCCGATCCGGCCACTGGTCAAATCGCGATCGCCGCATTGACCGGCATTCGGTCGCTTCCCGCTGCGCGCAAGTGGCGTCGGCGCTGGGGAGCGGAACGCCGCTATAGTGCAGGCTATGCCTGCCTTGGCGCGCGCCCCATCCGACACCAGTCTGCTCGCCAAGCTGCCAGAGCCGCTGCGCGCATTGGCCGCGCAAGGCGTGATCCGCCGCTATCGCAGCCGCACCGCGCTGATTGTTGAAGGCGATCAGGGCGACGCACTATTAGTCATTTTGTCCGGCAGTGTGCGCATTTTTTGCTCAGGGCCGCGCGGGCGCGAAATCACCCTGGCGGTGTACGGCGCCGGTGAGTATGTGGGCGAAATGTCTCTCGACGGCGAGGCGCGCTCCGCGAGCGTAACGACCGAAACGCCGGTGGTCTGTTCACTCGTGACCGGGCAAATCCTGCGCCGGCACCTTGCCGCCAGTCCGTCATTCGCGTTCGAGATGATTGTGCGCATCATCCGCCGCGCTCGTCTGGCCACGGAGAGCGCCCGCAGCATGGCGCTGGTGGACGCTTTTGGACGCATGACCAAATTATTCGACAGCCTCGCCGTGGCCCAGCCCGGCGGTGCGCGAATCATTGCACCGCGTCTCACGCACCACCAGATCGCGCAGCGCATCGGTTGTTCGCGTGAGCTGGTCAGCCGCCTGCTGAAGGATCTTGAGGTCAGTGGCCACCTGGCGGTGCGTGAAGGACAAATGCTGTTGATGAAGGCATTGCCGCAGCGCTGGTAGGTGCGCGCCGCGCGGGCCTGAGCGGCCTGCGCTGCGGCACCTCTGCGGGGCCTCCGCCCTGCCTACCTTGGCCACCAGGAAAGTGGCCTGTCCTGGCGCGCGAGCTTGCGGCAGCACGCCGGTCCGCTCTATGTCAAATTCAATGGTGGCTGGATCAACACCGACGCTATCGTGCATGACGCCAACCAAGCCACCGGATTCTTCGAGCGCCTGACCGCGCCGGAACCGGGCGCGATGATCGTGTTCCCCAGTCCGGGTGCCGGAAAGGTCGGACACATCGGGATCGTCTCTGCCGTTGCGCCGCAGCCGTTCCCATTCGGCCGGCCTCACTGCTGCGCATTGGCCTGAAACCCTCGGTGGAAGCGGGTCGTAGCTGATGCCCATCAGAAACCCTGGGTGACAGCGGCTCTCCTGTCAGCCTTCATGTGGTCTCGGGGTTACTCGGGCAACCTTACATTGGCGAGCTCAATGATGCGCCTAAAGCCAGCCGACTCAGTCGTGACGAATTCGCGAAATTGCTGCGGCGTCATCGGGTTGGCTTCGCCGCCGAGCGCGCGCATCTTGTCGACAAAGGCGGGGTTGCGCAACACTTTGGTGACTTCAGTATTGAGCTTCACGATCACATCAGCAGGCGTGGCAGCAGGCGCGAACAAGCCATACCAGTTCACCAGTTGAAAGCCCGCCATGCCGGCTGTGTCCGACACCGGCGGAACATGGGGTAGCGCAGAGACACGCACTTTCGAGGTCACACCCAGTGGCTTGACCTGCCCGCCCGCGATGAAGGGCTGCACGGCAGCAACACTGGCAAACGTCATGGTGATGATCTTCGCGGCGACGTCTGCCGTTTGTGCCGCAGCGCCCTTGTACGGCACATGCACGATGTCCACCCCCGCGACAGTGTTGAAGAGTTCACCGGTGAGATGCAAGGGGTTGCCGATGCCGGACGACGAAAAATTGAGCTTGCCGGGCCGCGCCTTTGCGTAAGCGATCAACTCGGCGACATTGCTCACTGGCACATCGGCATTGACCACCAGGACATTGGGCATCATCACGACATTGGTGACGGGGATGAAGTCCTTCTCGGCGTCGTAGGGCATCTTCTGCTTGTACAGATGCGGGTTGGTGGCGATTTCACCGGATGCGGCCATCAAGAGCGTGTAGCCATCGGGCGCGGCTTTCGCGACCGCATTGGCGGCGACCATGCCAGCGGCGCCAGCGCGGTTTTCGACCAGGATGGTCTGACCCAGTCCGTCGCGCAGCGCTTCAGCAAGATGGCGCGCGGTGATGTCCACTCCGCCGCCTGCACCGTAGCCCACCATGAACTTGATGGGGCGGTTCGGATACGGCTGTGCGACCGCCACCGCGGACGCGGCCGTCAGCGCAACCACAGCTACCAAGTGAATCGTACCGGCAATGCGCGTGTGCATGAATCGCCTCGAAATCCAAAGCGGCGCAGTGTAGCAGTGCCCTTTGGTCCGGCGTTTCAACTCAGCGCATTCTCAATGTTCCCACGGCGCTGCGCCATTGGCATCGAGCTCATAGCGCCGCATCGCGTTGCCGGGTATCTCGCGTGCAATGCTGCCTTCTTCGGCCAGCGCAATCAGTGCGTGGAGAACGATCCAGTGGCGATCCACTTCAAAGAAGCGGCGCAACTGCGCGCGCGTATCGCTGCGCCCGAACCCGTCGGTGCCGAGCGTGACATAGCGCGCACTGATCTGCGCACGGATCAATTCGGGCAGCGCCCGCACGTAGTCGCTGGCGGCAATCACTGGCGCATTTGATCCGGCCAATGCCGCGCAAACCCATGATGGGTGCGCCTCTCCGGCATCACTCTCTGAAGACGAGCTCCAGGAGCGCATCCTGGCGCGATCGGCTGTCAAACCATCTTTGTGCAACTCGGTAAAACTGGTCACGCTCCACACCTGGGCATCAAGGCCGAAGTCCTGCTTGAGCAGCACTGCCGCCGCACGCACTTCGCCGAGAATCGCGCCGCTGCCCAATAGGCGCACATCGTGGCGTGCTGCGGGCCGCGACGTGGCTTCGCCCTGCGGCCGCCCGAGCAAATACATGCCGCGCACGATGCCGGCGCGCATGGCCGGATCAAACGCTACCTGCGTGCTGTTCTCGTTCATCGTCGTCAGGTAATAGAACACGTCCTCACGCCGCTCGATCATGGCGCGCATGCCTTCTTCGACAATCACCGCCACCTCGTACGCGAAGTGCGGGTCATAGGCGCGGCAGTTGGGAACCGTCGACGCGATCAAATGGCTTGAGCCGTCCTGATGTTGCAGGCCCTCCCCGGCGAGCGTGGTACGCCCGCTGGTCGCACCAACCAGGAAGCCGCGCGCACGCTGGTCGGCGGCAGCCCAGATCAGATCGCCAACCCGCTGAAAGCCGAACATCGAGTAGTAGATGTAAAGCGGCAACATCGGCTCGCCGTGGTGAGCGTAGCTGGTGGCCGCCGCAATCCATGACGACAGCGCGCCGGCCTCCGAAATCCCCTCTTCGAGAATCTGGCCGTCGCGCGCTTCCTTGTAGTACAGCAACTCTTCTTTGTCCTCCGGCTCGTATTGCTGACCGCCTGGCGAGTAGATGCCAATCTGGCGGAACATCGACTGCATTCCGAAAGTGCGTGCTTCATCGGCGACGATC
>JANLTL010000066.1:0-4706 GCA_031362905.1 Burkholderiales bacterium
CCCTCATTCCTGAAAGGCCAGCAGGCGCGTCATTTGCACCAGCAACACGTCCAGCCCCAATCCGACCAGCCCGATGATCACAATCGCCGTGATCATGCTGGAGATCTGCAGGTTGTTCCATTCGTTCCAGATGAAATAGCCGATGCCCGACTGGCCGACGACCATCTCTGCGGCCACGATCACAAACCAGGCGGTGCCGATCGAAATACGCATGCCGGTGAAGACCATCGGCACCGCCGCCGGAAAGACGATGCGGCGAATCCGCGTCCAGACGCTCAGGCCGAGCACGCGCGACACGTTCAGCCAGTCCTGCCTGACAGCCGATACGCCAAACGCCGTATTGATCAGCAGGGGCCATACCGAGCAGATGAAGATCATGAATATCGCCGACGCGCCGCTATCCTTGAGTGTGTACAGGGCCAGGGGCATCCAGGCCAGCGGCGACACCGGCTTTAGCACCTGTATGAAGGGATTGAGCGCGGCGTAGAGCGTGGGTACCAGACCGATGGCAAACCCGAGCGGCACCGCCACCGCCACGGCGATGCCAAACCCGCCGAGTACCCGCGCCAGGGAGTGCAGCAGATGCCAGCCGATGCCAAGATCATTGCTGCCATTGCGGTCAAATGCTTGCGACAACAACTCTGCGCCGCGGCGCACCACGTCTGCCGGGGCCGGCATGGCAGATTGTCTTGCCGCGCCGCCCTGACCGACCATTTTGGCGTACTCGGTATCGGTGGCCGCCGGTGCAATCTGGCTTGCCCCCGTGGCCAGATGCCAGGCCAGGACAAACGCGGCAAACAACAGCAGCGACAGTACCCACGGCCTGTCGAACATGCCTCTCACGGTGTCAGGCCTTGGCCTTCAGGCGCTTGAGGTACTCCTCGGGGCGACTGGAATCGAACTCCTTGCCGAGGATCGTTTCTTTGCGGAATCCTGGCACCGGTGCCTGGATTCCATATTCGGCCATTAGTCGCTTCGCATCGGTGGCCAGCATGACTTGCTCAGCCAGCTTCTTGTAGTCGATATCCTCTTTGAGCATGTTCCAGCGCCGCATCTGCGTCAGCATCCACACCGCCATCGAGTAATGGGGATAAGGCTGAAACTCCACCCGGTCCGGAACGTTCTTGATATTGCCTAGGCCGTCGGCGTATTTGCCGGTGATGACCTGGTCGACCACCGTCTCGGGCTGGTTCAGATATTTCGGCTGTGCCAGCACCTTGGCCATCCCGGCGCGGTTCTGTGCATCCGATACGTGCAGGCCGGCGCCGATCACACCGCGAAAGAATGCCAGGAAAGTGTTCGGATGCTGCTTGATGAAGGCCTCGGTGCCAGTGATCGAACAACACGGATGGCCTCTCCAGATTTCCGCCGACAGCAAGTGAATGAACCCGGCGCCTTCGTAGACGGCACGCTGCCCGCCCGGTTCGCCACCGAAAAATCCATCCACATTGCCGGTGCGCAGGTTCGAGACGTACTCGGTCGGCGGCACGACGCGAAAGGTCACGTCCTTGTCGGGGTCGAGGCCGTTTTCGGCCAGGTAGAAGCGCAACTGCATCGCCTGATGCGAGGTATCGAACGGGATCGCGAACTTGAAGCCCTTCCAGTTCCTCGGATTCCGGTTTTCCTTGTGCTTCATCGCCAGCACCAGCGAGTTGCCATGCTGATTGAGGATGGTCAGCACACGGGTCGGCACCTGGGCGGACCCGATCCCCGCGCTCATCATCAGCGCAACCGGCAGCAGCTGCTGCGAAAAATCGAGTTCGCCGTTAATCATCTTGTCACGGATCAGCGCGACTCCGGCGATTTTTTGCAGCCTGACATCGAGCCCCTGGTGCCTGAACAGCCCCAGCTCCTCCGCGTAGATCAGCGGCGTGGCGCAGGTCAGGGGCAGGAAACCCACATTCAGCGCTTTCTTCTCCAGCGCGCCCTGGGTGCGCGTGTCCTGGGCGAACGCCTTGAGCGAGTCCAGCGGAATCAGCGACGACACTGCGGAAAGCGCCGTGCCCGCGCCGACTGCCTTTAAAAAATTGCGCCGAAACGCCGCATCCGGAAACATCCCGGCGAATACGGCTTCATTCATCCCCGCCGCAAGGGCCCGTTCGGCAGGGTTTGAACCTTGCGCCAATGCCATCAGTTCGGAGGCGGAGTGCTGTTGACCGCAGCCACACGGGCCAAGTGAATGCGACGCAACGTTGACGCTGGGGTGATTGCTCATCGGGAACTCCTTGGAACAGTGGATGGGGCGAGGTTCGGTTCACTACAAAGGCAAGAATTTGTATGAACGGACGGACGGACAGAGAAGGCTGGATGCGCTTGGTGCCCATGTGTTTATGGCGCCAGGTACGTTGCCGGTCTGCATGGTCATGCAGCGCGCAGCGTGCGTCTATCCGTTTTGCGTTCCGTTATCCAGAAAACGTCATTCGGACAGAAATTTCCCCGGCCTCGTTGTGGCCTGCGCGCTCCCATCAGCAAAGCTGATTTCAGAGTGCTTGCCGGCTCTTCATCCCTCTCGATCTGACCAACAGATTCGATGATTCAGACAGAGGGCAAGATCAGTTCCGGCATTTGCGCAGTGGGCCGCGCACGCGCGCCAGCGTCGTCACAGGGGTTTCACCGAACGTCTCCCTGTAGTACATGCTGAAACGTCCAAGGTGCAGAAATCCGAAGTCGAGTGCGACTTCGGCGACCGTAGTCGACATCCCTGGATTGAGCAACGCGGAGCGTGCGCGTTGAAGCCGCACACTGCGAAGGTACGAAGCAGGTGTGGTCTGACGCTCTTCCCGGAACTTCTTCTGTAGTGCGCGGACGCTGGTATTGAGATCCTCCGCGATGTCCGAGACAGTAATTGGGCTGCTGGCGTTTTCTTCGATGTACTGCTTGGCGCGCCTCAGCAATTGCGATTGCGGGCGCCTGTCGCGCACCTCGAACGCACTCGTGAAGTTGTGAGAATGGCCTGTCAGAAGCAGCGTCAATACGAATTCTTCCAGCGCAGCTTCGGCGGCCGGTGGAAGCGAAGGCATCGAGTCTCCGTACGACTCGACCAGAGCCAACGTGGCCGTCCAGGCGCGTTCCAGCGGTGCTGAAAACGGCCGCAGGTCAAACCGCAAGTCACGATCAAGTGGATAACCAAGCCAGCGGCTGCATAGCCGCTCGAGCCTGTCCTTGTTGAGCTTGAGCGAGATCTGCGAAAAATTCTCGCTGAAGCTGAGTTTGGTTCCCTGATTCGGGGAAGCCGGAAGGGTAATGCCAGGTCGCCACGCGGCCTCGCGTGATCCCTGCCGCAGGATGCCGTAGCCGGAAGTGCACTTCTGGATAAGGAGCAGGTCCTTGTAGTCGGCATCAACATTGATTGGCGCTCCGTATTCGAGGCGCACGATCGGCCAAGTGCCCGGCCCAGTCACGTCGAGCCGGGTATCCAGCCGCCTTGCCGTTTGGCAAAGCGTGAGGCTGTGCGGGCAATAGATGTCGCGAACGGCTTGAACTGCCAGTTCAAAGTCGGAGGTATGGACGTGAAGCATTGGCAAGGTCCCAGGTCATTGCAACGAAAGGGCTTTTGCTGCGCGCAACGAGACTCTAGACAGACAACATTCGTCAGAGTGGCGCCAGCAGGTGGAATCTTCGACATGTGCGCCAATTCGGACCGATCTTGGCGCAAGCCAATCCCCCTCTGAATTCACTATGCGTCTTCGGTTCGTGTCATTGTCGCGTGCGCCGATACAAGGAAAGAATGCGACCACTGAGACATGTTGCATGGAGAAGCCGGAACGTGTCAATGCCTTTGCGACACCGGGTTTCATGAATTTAGTGTGCAGGGCTGCGCGTTTGGTGTGACGGGTACCTCCTTTTTCGGCGGGTTGATCCAAGCTGCGGTGGGCAAGATTGGTGGCTTCGGAGCCTTGTTCCTGAATCGTTTCGGGTGGGCGAGAAAGGCAGCGTCCAGGGTGGCCGTGCGGACGACCTGCAAGTCAGCGGCGAGACCGCGTCAAACAACGCCGCGTTCACTGCGGGTGGCCATGTCGCAGGCAGCTTCGACGTGCAGGAATATTGACAGATCGATGAAGCGAAGATCAAACGCGTCGGCTTGCACAAAATTGATTTGCGCATGGGCACGCTCTCGCAATGGCTCAACGCGCTCGGCATGCCCGGCATGACGGCGTATTTCGGGCTGCTCGAGACCGGGCAACCCAAGGCGGGTGAAACCGAGGTGGTGTCAGGCGCCGCCGGCGCGGTCGGGCAGACGGTGGGGCAAGTGGCCAAGATCAAAGGCTGCCGCGTGGTCGGCATCGCCGGCGGACCGGACAAGTGCGATTTCGTCGTCAAGGAACTCGGGTTCGACGCCTGCATCGATGACAAATCGGGCAGCGTGAAGGACGGCCTCAAGCTGCATTGCCCGAAAGGCGTGGACGTCTATTTCGACAACGTCGGCGGCGACATCCTCGACACCGTGCTCACGCGCATCAACCGCAAGGCGCGCATCGTCATTTGCGGCGCGATCTCGCAATACAACAACACCACACCGGTGAAGGGCCCGGCCAACTACCTCTCGCTGCTGGTGAACCGTGCGCGCATGGAAGGCATCGTCGTGTTCGACTGGGCCGACCGCTATGGCGAAGGCATCAAGCAGATCGCGCAGTGGATGCAGGAAGGCAAGTTCAAGTCGCGCGAGGACATCGTCGACGGCCTGAACACCTTTCCGGAAACCCTCA
>JANLTL010000072.1:0-5080 GCA_031362905.1 Burkholderiales bacterium
ATCACAAGGAGCGCTTGCTGCAACTGCGCGATGCGCGCATCACCGCCGATGGCGTGGTGGTGATCAAGGCGCAGACTTCGCGCAGTCAGGACAAAAACAAGGCAGAGGCGCTGCATCGACTGAACGAACTCGTGCAGAGCGTCGCGCAGGCTCCCGTCGTGCGCAAAGCCACCAAGCCGTCGCGCAGCGCCAAACGCAAACGGGTGGATGAGAAGACGCAGCGCGGGCAGATCAAGAGTTTGCGCGGCAAGGTCAGAGACTGACTCTGACTGAGATTGAATAGGAGCGGGCCGCCGCCTCTGTGGGGCGGCTCGGGATAGCGGCATAATTGGCCATCGTTTTTGGGAGGAAAAGCATGCACGTTCCAGCGTTGTTGCCAGCAATGTTCCGCCGGCTTGTGCCGTTTGCGATAGTCATGGTCGCGGCTTCGGCTGCTCATTCGGGTATTGCATGGGCGCAAGCAGATTGGCCCAACAAGCCGGTGCGTATCATCCTCGGCTTTCCGCCCGGCGGCAGCAGCGACGTGGTGGCGCGTCAGTTGGCGCAGCATCTGGGCGCTGCATTGGGCCAGCAATTCGTTGTCGAAAACCGCGCCGGCGCCGGCGGCAACATCGGCGTCGATGTGATCGCGAAGGCGCCACCCGATGGCTACACGATTGGCCTATCGACCTCGGGGCCGCTGGCGAACAACAAGTTGCTTTACAAGAACATGCCGTATGACCCGGTGAAGGACCTCACGCCGATTGCGCTGGTGGGCGAGATTCCGCTGGTGATCGCCGCCAACCCGGCCGTGAAAGCGGCGACTCTCAAGGAGCTCGTCGTCTTGCTCAAGTCCGGTGCGACGCAGATCTCGGCGGGGCATCCCGGCAACGGCACCATCGGCCATTTGGCGCTGGAGTCCTTCAAGGCGACCACCGGCACCAGTCCGCAGGCCATACCCTACAAAGGTGACACGCCCGCGATGACGGATCTGCTCGGAGGGCAAATTCAGATCGTGCTGGCGCCGGTGACGGCTTTCATTGCGAACATCCAGGGCGGCAAGCTGACTGGCCTGGCGGTCACTTCCAGGAAGCGTTTTTCGCGGCTGCCTAGTGTGCCGACGGCGCTGGAGCAAGGCGTCAATCTAGAGGCGACGGTCTGGTTCGGCATCATCGGCCCTGCCGGTCTGCCACCGGCCATCGTGATGCGGCTCAATCAGGAAATCAACAAATACACCAGTTCCACCGACGGGCGTGCGCGGCTCGCGCAGTTCGGCATGGAAGAAGCCAATGGCGGTCCCGAATTGCTCGGTAACCTGATGCAGACCGAGGCCGCGCGCTGGAAACCGGTGGTCGATACCGCCAAGGTCTCGCTGGATTGATGATTCACGTGTCGCAAAAACATGACAGCCTCCCCAGAGGTATGTTTTTGTCATGAATCAAGAATTTCTCAGAGAGATGCGCCGTTTGACCCGCACTTGGCATTGGCATTGGCATTGCATACGTCACACCATTACCACCATAGTCACCGTTCATGACCATTCGTCCTCTCCTGTTTGACTCGCACGCCCACCTGGTCGCGGATGACCAGACGCGCTACCCGCGCAACCCGATGCAGCGGGCTGCGAATGCGCCGTATCGGCCACCGGGGGTAATCGGCAAACCGGGTGGACACCATGGGCCGCACCCGGTGCATGAAGTGCCCGACGCCAGCCGCATGCTCAAGTGGATGCAGGAAGAAAATGTCGATGGCATGGTCGCGGTGCAAAAGCGCATGATCTACCGCTACGACAACAGCTACATCCTCGATTCATCGGACCAGTATCCCGATCTGATGAGCGCGGTGGTGATTCTCGACGCCGAGGATGACGCCACCCCGGCGCTGGTGCGGCAGTGGACTCGCGATCACGGTCTCGCCGGGGTGCGGCTGTTTGGCGGGCGCAAGCCCGACGGCAGCATGCCCTGGCTCAATTCCCCGCAGGCGCTCAAGACCTGGGAGGCCGCGCAGGAATTCGGCCTGGTGATGGATCTCGAAGTGTTGTCGCAAGGTGGCGGCGGGCCGTCGATTCCCGCGATCATCGAGCTGGCGCGGCGCTATCCGGACATTCGCATCGTGCTCGACCATCTGCTCGAACCCGAGATGGTGGAGTGGCCCGAGGGCGTTGCCGGCGCGGGCGCGCCCGGTGCGGAAGCGGCGCACGGCAAGCCCTTCGCCGATTTCGGTCTCGACGAGCGTTACGAGACTCTGGCGCACGAAAAAAACATATTCTTCAAGTTCACCTCGATCAATCTCGACATTTGCCGCGAGGAAGGCATTGCGGCAGACCGGGTGCTGCGCCGCGCGGTGGATTTGTATGGTGCCGATCACCTCATGTGGGGCTCCGACATTGGCACCTCGTCAGGCAGTTACAAGGACATGGTGCAACGTTTTCTGGACTCGGCAGTGTTGCTCACGCCCGAGGAACAGCATGCGGTGTGTCACGATACCGGACGGCGCGTGTTCGTCAAGGGTGGGACACGAATCGGTGGGTTGACAAGCGGTATGAGAAACGGAGTGCGCGCGTGACGGACATGCCGGAGGATTTCAAAGCGGGACTCACCGCGGGCTTGACTACGGGATTCACCACGGTTGACGCACGCGATCTTGATACCCCGGCGGCCTATCGCCTGCTCACTGGCGTGGTGGCACCGCGCCCGGTGGCGTGGATCACTACCGTCGATGCGGCCGGCGTGGTCAACGCTGCCCCGTTCAGCTCGTACAACTATGTGTGCCACAGCCCGCCAATGCTGGCCGTCAACATCGGTTCGCGCAATGGCAAACTCAAGGACACGGCGCGCAACCTGACCGAAGGCCGCGAATTCGTGGTCAATGTCTCGACCGTCGCCAACCTCGAGGCGATGCACCGCAGTTCGGCAGAATATGCGCCAGGCGAGAGTGAGACCACGGCTCTCGGCATCGAACTGTGGCCCAGTGTCCATGTGCGCCCGCCGCGCATCGCTGTGGCTCCGGTGCAGATGGAATGCCGCATCGAGCACATATTGCCGCTCGGGCCGCTCAATACGCTATACATTGGCGTGGTGCTGGCGTTTCACCTGTCGAATGAAATCTATGATGGCCGCCACGTGGACACCGCGAAGATGCAACCGGTAGCGCGTCTGAGTGGGCCGTACTACGCCGCGCTGGGGCAGATTTTCGAGCGGCCCATGTTGGCGACGCCGCCATTGACACGCGCGTGAGAGCGCTGCAACTGCAGCTTTCCTGCCCAGCCTTTGTTCATTGACCAACCAGCGAGAGCGCCTTACATGAGCATCGCCACCACCCAAGCGACTTCAGCGACACCGCCGTCGGCAGCCCGCCACTACGCCACACCCGCCCAGATTGAACACTCGGGCGAGCGCAGCTGGATCACCCGCGGAAGCAATTTCGTCGTGGCCTTGTCCAACGTCAAGAGCGGCACAGTGCTCGCGCGCGGCCAGCAGGCCGATGAATACATGGTCTTGCTCGTCGATGCGGGCGCGACCATCAAGGCCGGCAGTGAGCGCGTTGAGGCGCAGGCCGAGAGTCTCACCATCGTGCCGCCGGGCGCGAGCAGCGTGACGATGAAAGGCGACGGTCAGATCGTGCGCGTGTTTTCCGCATTGGCCTCTGATCTTCTCGCACTGGCCGGCAATGCTGCGGCGTATGCCGCAGGCGCACCCGAAGTCGCGCCGCTCAAGCCCTGGCCCGATCCGCCGGCCGGCTTCAAGCTGCGCCACTATATGCTGGCCGAGCACATCCAGGCCGGTACCAACATGCGCATTTTTCGCTGTACCAACCTGATGCTCAACGTGATGACGCAGCGCATGGTGGCGCGCGATGTGAGCAAACTCAGCCCGCATTCGCACACCGATTTTGAGCAAGGCTCGCTCGCGCTCAAGGGCGACTGGGTGCATCACATGCGCTACCCCTGGGGGCCGGACATGCATGCGTGGAGGGCCGATGAGCATATCGAGATGGGCAGTCCCTCGCTGCTGGTGATTCCGCCCAAGGTGATCCACACCAGCCGCAACAGTAATAATGGCGGCGCCTGGCTGGTCGACGTCTTCGCACCGCCGCGTATGGATTTTTCGAGCAAACCGGGCAAGGTGGCGAACGAGACGGAATATCCGCTGCCGGCCTGACCGGGCCGATTTTCTGACGGGATGGATGCGAGTGCCTGAGCGAGGAAGAAATCATGCAAGCAAGTCAATTGGTGCAGGCCTATCTGACAGCGATGGAAGCGCGCGACCTTGCGCTTGCGCAGTCCATGCTTGCGCCGGGCTTTTCGATGCAGTTCCCAGGGCCGGTGACGTTCACGTCGCTTGCCGCATTGATCGATTGGGCGAAGCCACGCTATCGTTTTGTGCACAAGACGTACGAGCGCTTTGACGAGACCGGTGCGGCCGCGGAGGCTGCAAACACGGATGGCGGTGAGGCAGTCGTGTACTGCTACGGAACCCTGGCCGGTGAATGGCCCGATGGCAGCGCGTTTGGCGGTATCCGCTTTATCGACCGCTTCACAGTGCGTGGCGGAAAATTGACAGACCAGACCGTGTGGAACGATCTGGCCGAAGTCAGAGGCAAGGCCGCCGCGTAGTGTCCTGACATGCCAGCGCTGGGCTGCCGCTCATACGACCGGTGTCTCGCACAACTGGCGCAGGCGTGCAGCGCCCGCCGCCAGATCGGGCACTACATTTTCTTCCCCGACCTGCTGCAAAAAGCCAGCGCGCCGCATCAGCGACAGCGGCTGTGTACCAACATCACAAATGAGCAATCGCGTGCCGCGATGTGCCAGCGCGCGGCGCAGGACGTCGAGCGTGTCGAGTCCCGTGGTGTCGATGTTGATGACATGATGCAGATCGAGCATGACCGCCGCCAGCGGCTCTGACGATTGCAGATCATCCGAATCGAGCAGGGTTTCGAGCTTGCCGACCGAACCGAAAAACAGCGAGCCTGAGAGGCGGTACGCCTTGACGTTGGCTGGCAAATCCACATCGTCCACTGCATCGATGTGCGTGAGACTCGACACCCTGCTCGATTCGGATGATCTGCAATCGTCAGAGCCGCTGGCGGCGGTCATGCT
>JANLTL010000082.1:0-8724 GCA_031362905.1 Burkholderiales bacterium
CCAATGGCGGGGCTTGACGCGCTATACCGAGAACGGCATCCTGATGCCTGACAACAACCTGCTGGAGCGGCAAATGCGGCCGATTGCAATGGGCAGAAAGGCGTATTTGTTCGTCGCCTCCGGGCGCGGCGGCGAGGTGGCCGCGACGATGTACTCGCTGGTGGCAACTTGCAAGATGAACAACGTCGATCCGTTTGCCTATCTGAAGGATGTTCTGGGCCGCATTCGCAGTCACCGCGTCGACCGGCTGCCCGAGTTGTTGCCCTTCAACTGGACCCCGGCCGGTGCATGACGCTTGAGGAACTGGCCTTCCTGGTCAGGAATCTCCCGCAGGCCGATACTCTGGAGTTGTACCGCCTGGAATACGTGGTCCGGGCGCTGTACCTGGAGTCGAAGCGCGTTCTGGCGATCCGGGTTCACTTGCACCTTGGCATGACGGTGCGGTTCTTCGGCCGCAATTCCGGCGCTTTCCATTCCGGACGCATCGTGGCGATGAACGATCACGGCGTAACCATCGATGAGCCAACGCTCAATCTGCGCCATTCCAATGTGCCCTACGCTGCGATTGATTTGAAGACGCAGCCGCCGCAGTCCGGCGTTGCGGTCATGGCTTCGCCGCCTCCGCAGCCCACTGCAAAACCCCAGCAAGTCAAATTCAAAGCCGGTGATCGGGTGACCTTCAATGACCGTGATAACGTCCTCGTAAAGGGTACGGTCAGTCGCGTCAATCAAAGGAGCGTGACGGTGACCCCGGACAACAAGGACGGTCGCTGGCGCGTCTCGGCCGAGCTCTTGAGCCATCTCGTCGACGCCTGACGCCAGCCCCGCTCCGATGGCGATCCTTTCGCCTTCAGAAAATTCCAGCCGTCAAGAACGGGGATTTGGCGACGCTTACAAATGTACAGGCAAGGAAAATACAAAAATGCCACGTGGGGTTTGGACTATATGGCTAGATCCATGTTGAAAAAAGCAAAAATCGCTCAAAACATTGATCGTGCAAAAGTGTTGCGTACCCTTGTAGATCAATCGTCGACAAAGGGCAGCAAGAATCGCTCTGGCCCCGATGAGTGGTCTCAGTTGTTTCGACTTTTATCGGATTGTTTCGAGGTGCTTATTGATGACCTAATTGTTGCCTCCGCATTCGAACTTTACGCGAAGAGAACCCTTCTTAGCCGTGGGTATTGCGTGCACAATATATCCGCACCGGAAGCGCTGGTGAAGGCCCAACAGAGGGGGGCGGCGGCCCGTCCGATTCACGTCAGGACAATCAGGGCAGTGGAGGCCAAGGGAGAAAAGGTTAGTTTCCAAAAATCCACATTGAAGTTGTCGGTTCTGATGAAAAAGGCGTACGCTGATCGGCTTCACGTTCCCGCAAACGCAATGAAAGGCCTCGCCGAAGTTCAAGAACGAAGAAATTTGATTCACTTTCACACGCACTACACATGGAACGTCACCCATGATCTATTGGCGCTGGTAGAGTATTTGGATGAGGTGATCCCAATTCATAAATCGCCCCGAAAACAAGCCTGACGCGCTAACGTGCCAGTTGAGCGAACCCATACGGAAGGGGTGTTCGTGTAAAAAAAGTTGGCTTCATATCTTGGCGACGGGAAGATATACATCGGCTTCCTGAATGACTATCCTGACCATCAGACCAATGAGTGCTGCTCCGCGTAAATCCAAGCCGACGGTGAAGCTGCTGCCGTTTGATGCTTCACGCTACCTCACCAGCGAAGCGGCGGTAGCGGAGTACATGGCCGCTGTGCTCGAAACGGGTGACCCTGATCTGGTTCTGCTCGCGCTCAGCGATGTCGCACGCGCGCGCGGCATGGCGCAAGTGGCCAAGGATGCGGGCCTGGGACGGGAGAGTCTTTACAAGACACTCACTCCCGGTTCCAAGCCCCGCTTTGACACGGTCATGAAGCTGGCCACTGCCCTCGGGGTTCGGCTTACCGCGCTTCCCGCTTAACGGCGGCCGATGAGGAGGGTGCTCCTCTGCGTGAGCGAGTTGGGCGGTAGCACTGCTCCACGAATTTTCCGCTGTGCATGTCCTCGCGTTCACAGCGCGTCAACTTGGCGGGTTGGCAGAGAGGCTGATTGCACTGGTTTGCTAAACCGGCCGGGCCGGCAGATGCGGGGCCGCGTGCGTTCGAATCGCACACCCGCCGCCATACAACAACACCCTCGTAGCTCAGTTGGCAAAGCACTCGCCTTGTAAGCGAGAGGTCGCCGGTTCAACTCCGGGCCGGGGGCGCCATTTCAAGAGGGTGCGGCAAGCTCGACCCGCCGCGCATCCCTCCGTAGCTCAGCGGATCAGAGCAGCGGTCTTCTACACCGTTGGCCGAGGGTTCGAATCCTTCCGGACGGGCCACCCATTTACACTCAATAACAACAAGGAGAATTGAACATGCACGAAATCAAAATGTGGACCAACGGCGTTCCGGTTGAAGCCGAAGCCATGCAGCAACTGCGCAACATCGCCTCGCTGCCCATCGTCGCCGGTCACGTTGCGGTGATGCCCGATGTACATCTCGGCAAGGGCGCGACCGTTGGCTCGGTGATCCCGACCCGCGCCGCCATCATCCCTGCTGCAGTGGGGGTGGATATCGGTTGCGGCATGCTGGCGGCGAAAACCTCGCTGCGTGTTGCCGACCTGCCCGAGTCGCTCACTGCGCTGCGGCGCGATATCGAACGCGCGATTCCTGTCGGGTTCAGCGAACATCGCGATGGCGTGCAGACCCATCAGGATGGCAGCGCAGGTATCGCGCTGCATCAGCGCGTGCAGGAACTGCATACGCGTCATGCTGAGCTCGCTATCGTCGCGCGCCTGCGTACCCGCGACCGCAACAAGATGTGGAAGCAGGCCGGCAGCCTCGGCGGCGGCAATCACTTCATCGAAGTGTGTCTCGATACCGAGGGCGGGGTGTGGATCATGCTGCACTCGGGTTCGCGCGGCATCGGTAACCAGATCGGTACCCTGGCGATCAGCGAAGCGCGTGAAGTGGCGCTCAAGCTTGACCGTCAGTTGCCCGACAAGGACCTCGCGTGGTTCGATGAAGGCACTGCGCCTTTTGACGACTACGTGGCCGGTCTGCGCTGGGCACAGGACTACGCAGCCTACAACCGCGACCTGATGCTGCATTTGCTTAAAAGTGTGATGGCCAAACACTTCGGCGCGCGCTTCGCCATCGTCGATGAGGTGGTGAACTGCCACCACAACTACGCCACCGTCGAGGAGCATTTCGGTGAAGCGGTATGGTTGACCCGCAAGGGCGCGGTGTCGGCACGCGCCGGTGAGCTCGGCATCATCCCCGGCAGCATGGGGGCCAAGAGCTTCATCGTGCGCGGGCGCGGTCATGCCGATGCCTACTGCTCGTGCAGCCACGGCGCCGGCCGCAAGATGTCGCGCAACAAGGCGCGCGGGCTGTACTCCGCAGTTGACCTGATCGCGCAGACCGATGGCGTTGAATGTCGCAAGGATGTTGGCGTGGTCGATGAGATCCCGGCGGCGTACAAGGACATCGACGCCGTGATGGCCGCGCAGACTGATCTGGTCGAAGTGGTCGCGATGCTCAAGCAGGTGTTGTGCGTCAAGGGGTGATGGCACGCCGGAAAAGGTGGCCACGCCCCGAACGCGCAGTGCTTGAATGGGGTGAAATCCTAACGGGATGATGGCCGGAAATCCTTGGTACAAGCGGATCTCCTGCCACCTATCCATCTACACCCGCCTGTACCAAGGGCTTCCGGGCGGTTCAGGTTAAGATTTTCCCCACTTGCGCCCGCAGCCGCGTTTACCGCCCCGAAGCGTTCGGCGGTCTTCAATGCCTGGACGCTGCACGGTGCACGAGTCAACGCCTCATCCCGCCAACGCCGGTTCAACTGCGCCGGTGCCTCTCGATGTAATCCCAGTCCGGCTCGGTGCCGAGCCCGGCTGCGGCCGGCAGACGCACCTGGCCGTCGGCGTCGACTCGCAGGTATTCGCGCAGACCGTACTGATACGCCGACTGAGGGGATAGCACCTCGATCATTTCCACCTCGCTGGCACCGCACAGTACCTGCAAATTCGCCAGGTCCATCAGCGGGCTTGCGCCATGGTGCGACACCACCGGCATGCAGCGCTCCCGACACAGCGCGAGCGTACGCAAGAGGCCGCTCACTCCGCCCTTCCAGTAGACGTCGACAAGCACTGCGGCGTAGGCGCCGGCGTCAATGGCGTTGGCCACCGCAGGTGCCAGGCCGGGCAGGGTTTCACCGCCGATCACCGGAATGGAGAGCTCCTGGCGCAAGGTCCGGTAGCCCGCCCAGTCGTGTTGCGGCAGCGGTTCCTCGAACCAGTGGAATTCCAGGTCGCCAAGCGCACGTCCGACGCGCAGCGCCCCCTCCGGCGTGTAGCGCTTGGCGGCGTCGAGCATCAGGCGGAATCCGGGCCCGGCGGCAGCGCGCAGCGCGCGGGCGAGCTCGATGTCGCGCGCCGGGTCGCAGAAGGGATGGGCCTTGTAGGCGGTGAAGCCGGCGGCGCGCGCGCGCGCGAAATCCTCGAGGTAGCCGTCGATACCGCCATGGTGGCCCGAACTGGCATAGGCACGCATGGCGTCGCGGGCGCCGCTGCCGAGGCAATGCGCCAGCGGCCGGCGGCGCGCGCGCGCGTGCATATCCCACAGGGCGACGTCAAGAGCCGCGATGGCGAACGCACTCACGTAGCCCGGGGGCTCCATCGCAGCCATCTGTATCCACAGCGCGGCAGGATCAGACGCATCGCGGCCGATCACCGCCGCAGCCAGAGTGCGTTCTACCTGCGCGGCGATGACCGTACCGGGCTGACCGCCGTGCGCGCGCGCGATGGAATAGCCGCAGCGGCCGTCCTCGGATTCGACGATCGTCAGCGTCAGCTCAAGGTCACCGGCAAAGCGACCGGTATGGATGGGCACCATGGGCTGCGCGTAGCACACGGTGCGCACCGAGCGAATCGGCGCGTGCGGCACGACGGCGTCCACGCGGTTCTAGTCCGCGCGTACCTTGAGGCGCACGGCCAGATCGGTCCAGAGCTTGAGGTCGCGCGCAATCACCTCGGCGAATGCTGCCGGCGTGCTGCCCACGATCTCCTGGCTGGCCGTAGTCAGTGACTGACGCACAGCCGGATCGGCGAGCACCTTCAGCAGCTCCGCGCTCAGGCGCGTGATCGCCGTTTGCGGCGTGCCGGCGGGGGCCAGAAGTCCGTACCAGGCGTCGAGCACAAAGCCCGGTGGATAGGCCTCGGCCATGGTGGGCACGTCGGGCAGAGCCGCGCTGCGGCGCGTGGTGGTGACGGCCAGCGCGCGCATCTTGCCGGCCTGCACCTGCGGCAGCGCGAGCTGGATCGCCGGGAAGGCGAGCTGGGTCTGGCTCGTCACCACCGAGATCACCTGCTCGGCGGCGCTGCGGTAGGGCACATGCACGATGTCCAGATTGCCGGCCAGCGACTTGAACAGCTCGCCGGAATAGTGGCCAATGCCGCCGTTGCCGCCAGAGGCGTAGCTGAGCGCACCCGGCTTCGTCTTGGCGAGCGTGACCAGATCCGGCACGTTGCGCGCCGGCGAATCTGGCGGCACGACCAGCAACGCGGCCACGCGCGAGATCAAGCCGACCGGTGCGAAGTCGGCAATGGGGTCGTACTTGACGTTGCTGATGCCCGGGTTACCCACCAGCTGCGTCGCATTGAGCAGCAGCGTGTGGCCGTCCTTGGGCGCGCGCGCGACGAACTCGGTGCCGATGTTGCCGCCAGCCCCGGCGCGGTTGTCGATGACGACTGGCTGGCCCAGGCCTTCGGCCATGCGCGCGACCACCATGCGCGCGACGCCGTCAACGCCGGAACCGGCTGGGAACGGCACGATGACGCGGACGGGCGCGCTCGGAAAGCCCTGTGCCGTGGCCAGGCCGGTCACAGCACACAGGCCGGCGACGAGTATGTGCAGGCAGCCGCGGGCGAATGTTTGGAGGGGGGTCATGGTGTGCTCGCTCTTGGCCGGTGGGGAGAGGTGCCCATCCTAACCGCACCGCCGGCGCAGACCAGCGCGTGTTTTTCCAATTTTCCATACAATGAAAAAATGTCCATCACCCCAGACCCGCGTTCTCAACTGACCCGCTCACTGCGGCGCTCGGTCGGGCTGCTGCGCTTGCTGGCCACGCATGGGCAGGTCGGCTGGCGGCTCAGCGACCTGGCTGGCCAGACTGCTCTCGATCCGGGCACCGTGCACCGGTTGCTTGCCGCTCTGGCCGACGAGCATCTGGTGGCCCGCGTGCCCGACAGCCGCCGTTACACCCTGGGACCGCTGGCGTTCGAACTGGGACTGGCGGCAGCGCCGTACTATGACCTGGGGAGCGTGGCCGAGGCACCTCTGGCCGCGCTGGCCCGCGAACTGGGCGGCAGTGTCTTCCTCAAGGTGCGCAGTGGCGATGAATCGGTGTGCCTGGCGCGGCACGATGCACCGACGCGCGTGCAAGGGCTGATGCTGGACATCGGCGGGCGCCGGCCGCTATGCGGCACCGCCGGGGGCATTGCAATGTGGATGACCTTGCCGCCTTCGGAGAGGCGCAGCATCGAGGCCGCCAACCGGGATGCGGTGAAGCAACGCGATCCAGCGAACTGGCCAGGCGTGCGCCGCATGCTGGCGCGCTCGCGCACGCTTGGGCTGGCGGTCAATCTCGGCGACACCGTGCCGGGCATCTGCTCAGTGGCCGTGCCACTGACCTGCGCGGGCCGGCAGGGGCTGGCCGCACTGGCGGTGGCGGCTAACAGCGCTACATGGAGCGAGGCGCTGGCGCAGGCGCTGGCCGAGCGCCTGCGCGCGGCTGATCTCGGGGCGCTCATGGCGACCTTGCGCTATTGAGCGACATTGCCAACCGTCATGAAGCAGATACTGCACGACGGCGTGCGCAACAACTTTGCCGCAAGCACCACGGTTGCATTTTTCGGTGCGCCCGAGAGCGGCCGCTTCCAGATGGTCCTCACCGCGCACCATTGCACGCGCCGGGTCGGCGGCGACGCCGGGGTCGCATTCGGCGGGCCGATCTTCTATGGGCATTTTCAAGAACGTTTCCACGAGCGCGCCGATCATCCGGGCAACGTCTACTGGTACCAGGCCAAGCGTGCCAACGCGGTCTTTCAGATGCTCGACTGGCGCCAGCGCGGCCTGGCGCTGATCGACGGCGACCGGCGCGACCGTGGCACCGCCACGGTGCGGCTCACCGGCAGGGCTTCGGTCCTGCCCGGTGTGCCGATGAGCGAATTGAGCCGCGACCAGCACGACGAGGTGCGCCGCGTGCTGACCGACCTGACCCTGCCGTTTCGCCGGGAGGATGCCACCGATGCACTGCGCATGATCGAGGCCGGCTTCAAGGACATGCATCTGGCCTTCTACACCTCGCGCGACGTCGGCGGCGACGGTGTGTGGGACGTCTGGCAGCTTGAAGGGCCCGACATGGTGTGGTTCTTCAATGGCGAGCCGCACGTGCATGTCTGGGCGCACGTGCGCGCACGGGCTTGATGGATTTATGAGGTAGCGAGCGGAGCGATGCTGCTTCGGCGCCCCGTGGGTCCGTTCGGTTCCGGCTGCTTCTGGCGCATCGACGAATGGATGCCGCCTGTTTGCACTTGTACGTAAAGCAGTGATGGCTCGCCTGAAAGGGTGACCACGCCCCCGCACGCGCGTCAAGCCTGGGTTGCGTGAAATCGCAATCGGTAGATGACCGGAGAGCCTTGGTACAAGCGGCTTTCCGGCATCATGCCGGCTATATCCGCCTGTACCAGGGGTTTCCGGGCAATACCGTTTGCGAATTTTCGCATTCGCGCGTGCAACGCCAGTCATTTAGCCCTTCCATTGCTCAACATCATCCACGAAAGGAGCAGCCATGCATCACGACATCCTCGCGCTCGACATCGCCGGCACTCCTGTGCGGTGGATCGGCGCTGAAACTGCGGCGGGCTATTACGCCAGCGGCAAAATCGCGTGGGAGTTGGGCGACGCGCCGATTCACCTGCGCGGCGGCTTCAACCGCCAACGCCTGCGGTCGGTCCTCGCCATCGCACCCATCGTCGCGGTGCGCGGCGGCCACGGCAGCCGTGACTTCACCCTGCGCAATCGCGCGCGCCAGTTGCAGGTGCCGCGTCTGTCGCGCCGACTACTGTTCGCGCGCGACCGCCATCTGTGCGCCTACTGCGGCGCGGTGCGCACGTTTCACGACTTGTCGATGGATCACATCGTGCCGGCCTCGCGCGGCGGACGTGACACCTGGAGCAATCTCGTGACCGCGTGTCAGCCCTGCAATCAGCGCAAGGCCAACCGCACGCCCGACGAAGCGCGCATGCCGCTGCTCTATGTGCCTTATGCACCGAACCGCTACGAAGACATCATCGTGCGCGGGCGGCGCGCAGTTGCCGATCAGATGGCGTTTTTGCTTGCGGGGGTGCCGCGACATAGCCGGCTGCTGGAGTAGGGGTAGGTCTAGCAAAAACGAAGAAGCGGACGTAAGGCGTTATGCTCACGCCCGCTTTTCCATTTTTTCGAACGAGAGACACCCATGACCACATTCACCGCACGCCGTGCTGCACTCAAATCCGCACTGCAATCCGGTTTTGTCATCGCCCCCGGCGTATTCGATGGCGTCTCGGCGCGCCTCGCCGACCGCATGGGCTTCACTGCCCTCTACATGACCGGCTACGGCACCGTGGCCTCGCGCTTAGGCATT
>JANLTL010000088.1:0-15653 GCA_031362905.1 Burkholderiales bacterium
GACGTGATCCTGCATACCGGCTACAACCCCGACATCACTTTGTTCCTGCGGCAGGCCAAAGAGCAGAACCTGAAATTCAAGGCCCTGATCGGCCACGGCGCCGGCCACAGCCAGATTGGCAAGCTGCGTGAGACCTTCGGCGATGACGTCAATTATTTTCACTCGATTGATCCGGTCGCCTCGCAGATTCTCGACCCCAAGACGCTCAAGCCCGGCATGGGTGATCTGGCCAAGGAAATGGTCAAGCGCTATCAGGCCGTCAAGGGCCCGGTCGAAGTGCCGCCGCATGCGTCGATGGGCTTTACCAATACCTGGATCTTTTTGTCCGACGTGCTGCCGCGCGCGATCAAGAAGCACGGCGGCATCTCGTCCGAGGCGCTCAAGAAGGCTGCCATGGAAACCGACATCGCGCCGGGGGCAACGCCGTCTGGCTATGGCGTGAAGTTCCATCCGCCTGGTCACATCATGTCGGGGCAGAACGAGCGCTCGCAACTGGTGGTGATGCAGTTCGTCAATGGCCGCACCAATATTGCGTGGCCGACGGCGATCCGCACGACTGACCCGGTGCTGCCTTTCCCCAAGGGCCACGTCTACGCTAAATAAGGTGAAGTGACAATGCGATTCACGCAGCCACTTCGCCGATGCTGAGCGCCAAGAACCTCACCAAGAAGTTCGGTGGCTTCTCGGCCGTCTCGTCGATTTCGTTCGATCTGGCCGAAGGTGAAATCCTCGGCCTGATCGGGCCGAACGGTTCGGGCAAAAGCACCACCTTCAATCTGATCGCGGGTCTCTATGCGCCGACCGCAGGGTCGATCTTGTTTCAGGGGCGCGAGATTGGTGGTCTCAATTCCGCGCAGATTTGCCACGCCGGGATTGCCCGCACCTTCCAGATCCCGCGCCCGTTCAAGAAGCTGACGATTCTGGAAAACGTCACGCTCGCAGCCTACTACGGGCGTGACGGCAAGATCACCGAGAGCGAGGCCAAGAAGCACGCCGCCGATGCGCTCGATCTGATCGGCCTGCCGCACGCGAATGGCGCGCGCATCGACGGCCTCGGTGCCGCCGCGCTAAAGAAACTTGAAATGGCGCGCGCGCTGGCGACGCAACCCAAACTGCTGCTGGCCGATGAATCCCTCGGCGGCCTTGACGAGCACGAGATGGAGCAGGCCGCAGATATGTTGAAGATGATCCGCAAGGAGCGCGGCATCACCATCATCTGGGTCGAGCACATTATGGGCGTGCTGATGCGCGTGGTGGACCGCTGCATCGTGCTCGACCACGGCGAGATCATCTCGGCGGGTTTGCCGCGGGAGGTGGCGTCTGATCCGAAAGTGATTGAGGTGTATCTGGGTACCGATGCCGAGGAAGTGCAGGCGCAGACCCAAGCGCAACAGCAGCGCGAGGCCAACGGATGAGCGCGATGCTGGAGCTATCCGATGTGTCGGCGGGCTACGGTTCGTTCCAGGCCTTGTTCAATGTCTCGCTTGAAGTCAACACCGGTGAAGCGGTGGCCGTGATCGGCCCGAACGGCGCGGGCAAGAGCACACTGCTGCGCGCGATTTCCAAATTGATCGACGTCACTGGCGGCTCGATCCGCATGGATGGCCGCCACCTCGCCGAAGTGCCGGCCCACGAAATCATTGACCTTGGCTTGTCGCAAGTGCCCGAGCATCGCCGCCTGTTTCCGCGCTTGACGGTGGAAGAAAACTTGCGCATGGGCGCCTACCCGCTAGCGGCGCGTGCGCGCTTTGCCGAGCGCCTGGCGATGGTCTATGAATTGTTTCCGCGCATGAAGGAGCGGCGTGATCAGGCGGCCGGCACCTTGTCGGGTGGCGAACAGCAGATGTGCGCGATTGGCCGTGCGCTGATGAGCGGCCCCAAGCTGCTGCTGCTCGATGAGCCGTCGGCGGGCCTGGCGCCGGTGATCGTGCAGTCTATCTTCGACATGATTCGCAAGATCCGCAGCGAGGGCTACACCGTGATGATCGTCGAGCAGAACGTGCGCCAGGTGTTGAAGGTGGTGGATCGCGCTTACCTGCTTGAAGTCGGGCGCATCAAGCTGTCCGGTTCCGCCGCAGAGTTACTTTCCAGCAAAGAAATCCAGAAAGCCTACGTCGGACTCTGAGGGCATTGCGGCCATGCAAATCTTCGACATTTTCCTGCTCGAAACCATCCTCAACGGCATTCTGTTCGGGGGTGTGCTCGCCTTGCTGGCGCTGGGCCTGAACCTGATCTTCGGTGTCATCGACGTGGTATGGATCTGCTACGCCGAGTTGATGATGCTGGGCATGTATACGGTGTTCTTCATGCACAAGACCCATGGCCTGCCGCTGTTTGCGGCCTTCGCCATCGGCATCGCGGTGGTGTCAGTGCTTGGGGTGCTGCTGCATGTGCTGGTGATTCGCCCGGTGCTTGCCTCCGAACCGATCAACCAACTGCTGGTAACCGGCGGCGTACTGACGTTTTTGCAGGCAGCGGCCACGCTCGCCTTCGGCATCGACTTTCGCAATCTCGGTGTATCGATGCCGAGCCTGGTGCTGGGCGAGATTTCGCTGCCGTGGTCGCGCATTTCCGCCGCGCTCACGGCGCTGGTGGCGATGACGGCGCTGTTTCTTTTTCTCAAGAAGACTTATCTGGGCACGGCGATTCGCGCCATCAGCCAGGACCGCGCCATCATGCCTTTGATGGGCGTGAATCCGGCGAAGATTTATCTCATTACGTCGGCGATTGGTGGCGGCCTCGCAGGCCTGGGCGCGTGCCTCTTGGTGCTGCAATACGACGTGCACCCTGCGATTGGCCTCACCTTCGGGCCGCTCACTTTCATGGTGTGTGTGCTCGGCGGGCTGGGCAATATGCTGGGCGGCTTCATTGCGGCTTTCATCTTCGCGCAGCTGATTTCGGTTGGTGGTTTTTATTTTCATCTTGAGTGGGGCTATGTGATGGCCTTCGGCTTCTTCATCATCATGATGTTCGTGCGGCCGCAAGGCTTGCTCGGCGTCAAGTAGCGCGCCGCATCACGGCCCGTCCGCAACCGGGGAAAATATGTATATGGACAAACGCTGGTGGCCTTCGCTCGCCGTGCTCGCCGTGCTGCCGTGGATCGTGCCCTCGTCCTACATCGTGCACCTGATGGTGCAGGTACTGCTGTGGTCATTCATCTACACCGGGTGGTCGCTGATGGGGCGTTTTGGCCTGGTGTCGTTCGGCCACGGGGCTTTCATGGGCATCGGTGCCTATGTGGTGGTGTTGCTCTGGAACGTGTATGGCCTCTCCCCCTGGATTGGCATTCCGCTGGGCATCGTGTTGGCTGTCGCGGTGGCGGTACTGATCGGCTACCCATGCTTTCGTTTCGGCATCGCCGGGCATTACTTCGCACTGGTGACGCTCGCGCTCACGGAAGTGGTTCGCTCGGTGATCGTGGCCCTGCGCGACACCACCGGCGGCTCGCTCGGCATCACGCCCACCAACGTGCTCACCGACGGCACCACCTGGTCGATCACGGCAGTGCAGTTCGCCGACAAGCGCGTGTTCTTCTACATCGCGCTGGCCTTCTGGGTGTTCGGCATCTGGGTCTGGCATCGCGTCGACCGCAGCATGATGCGCTACGCGATGGAAGCCATCGGCAGCGACGAGCAGGCCTCGGCCAGCGTCGGCGTCAACGTCACACGCACCAAGCTCACGATCACCATGATTTCTGCCGCACTCACCGCATTGGGCGGCGCGCTGTTCGGCCAGTATCAGCAATACGTCAACCCGGACACCGTGGCAGGCATTGGCGTCTCGCTGCAAATCGTGTTCGCTGTGATTGCCGGCGGCATGTTTGTGCGCTTTGGACCGACCGTGGGCGCGGTGTTCACGCTGCTTCTGACCGAAGGCCTGCGCGTCGGCATCGGCAACAAGATCAACGCGCTCGACTCGACCATTTACGGCCTGATGCTGATCCTGTTCATCATCTACATGCCGACCGGGATCCTGGGTAAATGGTTTGAGAAAATGCGTGGACGTGATGGAGCGGCTCATGGCTGAAGTGCTTTCTTTTCCCGATGGCAGCTACCGCTTTGTCAAAGGCGTGTTCCCCTATTCGGCAGCGGTGGCGCCACTTCCGGGCTTTGAACTGGAGCGGGTGCGCTTTCAGCGGCCCCTGCCGCTGGTGCGCGCCTTTGGCGCGATCGAAGCGCATCTGGTCACCGCGGGGCGGCCGGTGACCGCCTTTTGCGCCTGCGAGCTGCGCTCGCCCGCGCCGTTCACCGAGCAGGGCTTCGCCGATTTCAACAAAGAGTATGTTGGTCAGTTGACCGAGTGGAACATTTTTCGCGCGGGGGTCAACCCGGTCGCGCGCAGCAACGTCTGCCCCGAAGTTGAGCGGCCCGCCACGCCGTCGGTCTACGCTTTCACCTACACCGTCCCGGCCCGCTCCAACGCCGCCGCCAGCTTCGTCATCGCCGGCAGCGGTGAATGCCCGGAAGGCAAACCCAACTACCGCGACTACATCGTGCGCCGGGGCGACGTATCGGCAGACGGATTGCGCGAAAAGGCCGTGTGGGTGCTCGGCGAAATGGAACGCCGCATGGCCGCACTCGGCTTCACTTGGGCCGAAACCACCGCCACCCAGCTATACACCGTACATGACGTGCATCCCTTTCTCGCCAGTGAGCTGGTGCGGCGCGGTGCAACAACGGGCGGTCTGACATGGCACTACACCCGGCCGCCGGTGGTTGATCTTGACTATGAGATGGATTGCCGGAGTGTGGCGCGCGAGTGGGTGTTGTAGGTTGATTCGATTGCGGCTTGCGTGCAGGAGTGCTGGGAGCGGGTAAAGAGACGCTGATCCAGGCTGGAGCTATCCCGTCCAAAACAAGCGTCAAGCGCATGATGCTCCGAAAACCCTTGGTGGGAGCGCTTCTTCGGGGCAGCGAGGATTGGGGATGGGCGTTATGGCGATCCCGAACCCAATCCTCGCTAAATAAACACTGGCCTTAGCCAATCACTTCCACATTGGCCAGCTTGGCAACCGCGCGCCAGGTCTCGATCTGGCTGTTGATGAGCTGCACGAAATCATTGCCCAGCACCGGCGTTTTGCGTGGCAAGGTTTGCAGGTCTTCGAGTCGGGACATCATGTCCGGCTTGGAGAAAATCTCGGGGATCAGCGTGCTCAGACGCTGCACGATCGGCGCGGGCAAGCCCTTGGGTGCCGACAGTCCTAGCCACTGCGATCCGGTCAGTTTGGGGTAGCCGGCTTCGGCGAACGTGGGGATGTTCGGCAAGGCTGGCAGGCGGGCCGGCGTGGAGACGGCCAGCGCACGCAGCGAGCCGCCCTTCAGTTGCGCCACATTGGTCGTGATCGGGTCAAGCAGGCTGTCGATATTGCCGCCCAGCAGGTCAAGCATGGCGGGTGCACTGCCTTGGTAGGGAATGTGGTCATGCTGCGGGGCGCGGCCTTCGAGCTTGAGCAATTCACCGAAAAGATGGTTGGCCGAGCCGATGCCCGAGGAGCCGTAGCGCACCGGTTTGGTTTTGGCGGCGTTGACATACTGCTCGAGCGTTTGGAATGGCGATGCGGGGCGCACCAGGAGCACCATGGGTGCTTCGACCAGCATGCCGACGTGGGTGAAATCGGCCACGGCGTCAAACGGCATGGTGCGCCGCGTGGCTGTGGCATACACGTGCACCGAGGCGTGGCTCACCAGCAGGGTGTAGCCGTCGGCCGGCTGCTTCGAGACCCAGTCGGTACCCACCAGGCCACCGGCGCCGGGGCGGTTTTCCACCACGACTGTCTGGCCCAGCGCTTGCGAGAGGTGCGGTGCCATCAAGCGCGAAACGGTATCGACCAGGCCGCCGGGCGGGAACTGCGCTATCAGGCGGATCGTGCCGCGCGTCGGCCAGGCAGGGCTTTGGGCTCGCACGAATCCCGGCGCGGTCATCAAGGCGGCGCCAGCGGTGAGTAGGTCACGACGTTTCATCAAGGTTCCTTTGGGTTGTTTGGCTGCTCCATGCCGGGCAGCCAATGGGGATGGATCATGGGGAGGACACTGCACAGAACTGGTGAATCTTGAAGCAAGTAGAGTGCCATTGTACGCAAGCGGATGTGCTCGGTCTAGGCCGGTGCCGAGCTTGTGCGGCAGCGCAGATGGGGAAAGAAATGCGCATGAGAAATATACTTGACGAAATCAGTAGGGTATTGCTATACTTGACTTAATTGCTCGGGTTTAACCCGCGTTTGTCCAGAAAGGATCCATCATGAGACTGACCACCAAAGGCCGCTTCGCTGTTACCGCGATGATTGATCTCGCGCTGCGCGACACCAATGGCCCGGTGACCCTGGCCGCGATCAGCGGGCGCCAGGGCATCTCGCTCTCTTATCTTGAGCAGTTGTTCGGCAAATTGCGCCGCCACAACATTGTCGAGTCGGTGCGTGGCCCGGGCGGCGGTTACAACATGGCGCGCACGCTTGAAAAAGTGTCGGTTGCCGAGATCATCGCGGCAGTGGACGAACCGCTGGACGCGACCATGTGCGGCGGTGAGAAGGATTGTCATGAGCAGGGCCGTGTTGGTGGCGGCTTGAGCGAGACCAAACGTAAAGGCCAATGCATGACCCACGATCTGTGGGCGACATTGAATAAAAAAATGCAGGAGTATTTGGGCTCGGTGTCGCTCGCTGATCTGGTGCGTCAGCAGCGCGAACGCGAGGCCGCCAACGGCGCCCCCCAGCCTGTCACGATGAATCGTTCCAGCCAATCTCACCATCCTCACCATCCCGTGCGCTCGGCAGTGCCGGCCTGATCTTGGAGCTTGTCATGAAATTTCCGATCTATCTTGATAACTCGGCGACCACGCCGGTTGATCCGCGCGTCGCCAAGACCATGATGCAATACATCCTTGAAGACTTCGGCAACCCGGCGTCGCGCTCGCATCTTTACGGCTGGAAAGCGGAAGAAGCTGTGGAAGCCGCGCGCGAAAACGTCGCCAAGCTGATCGGCGCGGATGCCAAAGAGATCGTCTGGACCTCCGGCGCGACCGAGTCGGACAACCTCGCCATCAAGGGCGCGGCGCAGTTTTACAAAAGCAAAGGCAAACACATCATCACGATGACGATCGAGCACAAGGCCGTGCTCGATACCTGCCGCGAGTTGGAGCGCCAGGGGTTTGAGGTGACCTATCTTGACCCCGAACCGAATGGCCTGCTCGACATCGAAAAATTCAAGGCGGCGATCCGCCCGGACACCATCCTTGTGTCGATCATGTATGTCAACAACGAGATCGGTGTGATCCAGGACATTCCCGCGATTGGCGAGATCTGCCGCAGCAAAGGCATCATTTTTCACGTCGATGCTGCGCAAGCCACAGGCAAGGTGGCGATTGATTTAGGAGCGCTCAAAATTGACCTGATGTCACTTTGTGCGCACAAAACCTATGGCCCCAAAGGCATCGGCGCGCTCTATGTGCGCCGCAAACCGCGCGTGCGCCTTGAAGCGCAGATGCACGGCGGCGGGCACGAGCGCGGCTTTCGCTCCGGCACGCTGGCTACGCACCAGATCGTCGGCATGGGTGAGTCGTTCCGCTATGCGCGTGAAGAGATGGCAGCCGAGAACGAGCGCGTGCGCATGTTGCGCGACCGTCTGATGCATGGCCTGCAAAACATGGAAGAGGTCTACATCAACGGTGACCTCGACAGCCGCGTGCCGCACAACCTCAACATGAGTTTTAACTTTGTCGAAGGCGAGTCTTTGATCATGGCGATCAAGGAAATCGCGGTGTCTTCGGGGTCGGCCTGCACTTCGGCAAGTCTGGAACCTTCTTACGTGCTGCGCGCCCTGGGCCGCAGCGATGAGTTGGCGCATTCGTCGATCCGCTTCACGCTCGGGCGCTTTACTACTGGGGAAGAAGTCGATTTCGCGATCAAGCTCCTGTCAACCAAGATTGGTAAACTGCGTGACCTCTCGCCGCTCTGGGAAATGTACAAGGACGGTGTGGACTTGAATACGGTGCAGTGGGCAGCACATTAGGACTACCCTGGGCAGAAAATAAGTAGCAACCAGCAAGCAAGGTAACAACCAGCAAGCATCAACCGGAGCAAAGCATCATGGCATACAGCGAAAAAGTACTCGACCATTACGAAAACCCGCGCAACGTCGGCTCGTTTGAAAAAGGCGATGACTCGGTGGGCACCGGCATGGTCGGTGCACCGGCCTGCGGCGACGTCATGAAACTGCAGATCAAGGTCGGCACCGATGGGCGCATCGAAGACGCCAAGTTCAAGACTTATGGTTGCGGTTCGGCGATTGCCTCCTCTTCGCTCGTGACCGAATGGGTCAAGGGCAAGACGCTCGACGAAGCAATGGGCATCAAGAACACCCATATCGCTGAAGAGCTGGCGCTGCCGCCGGTCAAGATTCACTGCTCCATCCTCGCCGAAGACGCGATCAAGGCAGCAATCACCGATTACAAAACCAAGCACCTGGTCGAACAAAAACAAGCCGCCTGAGGACACCATGCCCGTCACACTGACCGAAAACGCCGCCAGGCACGTCACCAACTACATCGCCAAGCGCGGGCGCGGCATGGGTCTGCGACTGGGCGTCAAGACGACTGGCTGCTCGGGCCTGGCCTACAAGATCGAGTTTGCCGACGCTGCCAACCCGGAAGATCAGCAGTTCGAGAGCCACGGCATCAAGGTGCTGGTCGATCCGAAAAGACTGGCCTACCTCGAAGGCACCGAGCTCGATTACACCCGCGAAGGTCTTAACGAAGGTTTCAAGTTCACCAACCCGAACGAAAAAGACCGGTGCGGCTGCGGCGAGAGTTTTCACGTCTGAACCATGGAATTCGAGCAAATTCTTTCTGAAGCCAAGCGCCTGGAATCGCCGGTGCGCGCGCGGCTGGCGAAGCTGATCCTCGAATCGCTCGACGAGGAAGAATCTACCGATGCCGATGTTGAAGCCGCATGGATCGCGGTAGCGAAGGCGCGCGACGAGCAAATGGATGCTGATCCATCGCTCGCGCTCGATGCCAGAGAAGAGCTTCAGCGTCTGATCGTGCGTTACGGGGGATGAAGCGCCTTTCCCTGCATCGTGACGTTCTGAAAGAAGTTGACGAGGCGGCCCAATTCTACGAACGGCGCGTGCCATCGCTGGGCGCGCGATTTGCCAAGGCAGTTCGTGCTGGGCTGGATGCGATTGCGGAACATCCTGACCGTCACCCAATCTTTTACGAAGACGCCCGCCGGTATCTGATTAAGGATTTTCCGTATCGAATCGTTTATCGCGTGGCAGGTGACGGAATCCGCGTACTCGCCGTGGCGCATACGCACCGTCACCCGGCGTACTGGGCAAAACGAGAATAAATGGGCGCGCCAAGTCACTTTGATCTGTTTGGCCTCGCACCGGGATTTGATCTGGATATGGCCCGTCTTGACGCCGCGTACCGGGAGCTTCAATCCCGCGTGCATCCAGACAAATTCGCCACTTCCAGCGACGCCGAGCGCCGCGCGGCGATGCAATGGGCGGTACGCGCCAATGAGGCCTACACTACTCTCAAAGACCCGCTCAAACGCGCGCTGTATCTGCTCGAGTTGCGCGGCGTCGATGTCGGCGCCGAGAACAACTCGGCGATGGAGCCAGCATTTTTGATGGCGCAGATGGAGTGGCGCGAAGCGGTGGAAGATGCCCGCGATGCGAAGAATGTTGATGTACTTGACCGCTTGCTTGATGATTTGCGCGCCGAAAAGAGAGTGCGCTACGGCAAGCTCGGTGCATGGCTTGATTCGGACGCCGACAAGCCTGCTGCCGAAGCCGTGCGTCAATTGATGTTTCTGGAAAAAGTGCAGAGCGAGATTGGTGACAGCATTGCATTGTTGGACGAGGGGTGACTGCCATGTGTGGGCTGCGCTTGCCGGTGTTTCTATCAATCCCGAAGTTCTTATGAAAGCTTTCGAGAAGTTTTTTGTGCATGGTGTCGCCGGTATTTTTGGCGCCGCAATAGCATTCTTCACGGCAGGGGCGCTTTGCCGACTGAAAGTGCTCTCCAATGATTATTGTCAGTTTCCATATGACGCCGCATTTATTTCATTCATTGGCGGCTTCGCCGTCGGTTGGGCAATCGCGGAGCAGTTCACTCCCGGTATGTTTCGGGACGATGATTCAAAGAATTCCAAATAATCGTTGACTCACCAAGAACAGATTCCCAATGGCCCTGCTGCAAATCGCCGAACCCGGCCTCTCCACTGTGCCCCACGAGCACCGTCTCGTGGTCGGCATTGATCTGGGAACCACCAATTCGCTGGTCGCAGCGGTAATGAGCGGTGTCGCACGTGTGCTGCCCGATCATCAGGGCCGGCCCTTGCTGCCCTCGGTGGTGCGCTACGACGCCAAGGGTGTCAACGCCGTCGGCCACGCGGCTGCGGCGCAGGCGGTGATGGATCCGGCCAATACCATCGTCTCGGTCAAGCGTTTCATGGGGCGCAGTCTGGCGGACATACGCAAATCCTCGGGTGGTTCGGAAGATGCGCGACTGCCTTACGACTTTGTTGATAACCCGGGCATGCTGAAGATTCGCACCCGCGCCGGCGAGAAAAGCCCGGTCGAGGTGTCGGCCGATATTCTCGAATCGCTCAAGATCCGCGCCGAAGAAGCCTTGGGCGACAAGCTCACCGGGGCAGTGATCACGGTGCCTGCCTATTTCGACGATGCGCAACGCCAGGCCACCAAAGACGCTGCGCAACTCGCCGGACTCGAAGTGCTGCGTCTGATCAACGAGCCGACTGCGGCGGCGATTGCCTACGGGCTTGATAACGCCTCGGAGGGCATTTACGCGGTGTATGACCTCGGCGGCGGCACCTTTGACATTTCGATCCTCAGGCTGACAAAGGGTGTATTCGAGGTGATGTCGACCGGCGGTGATTCTGCACTGGGAGGAGATGACTTTGATGCCGCGCTTGCCGAGTGGGCAGCCCGAGAGGCGCACCTGGTGCGCATCGCCGGGGCTATGCGCCGGAAACTGTTGGTGGAAGCGCGTTTCGCGAAGGAGCGTCTGACCAGTCACGATGCCACTTTCTTCAATGTGCCGCGCGAAGACGGGCAAGTGGTAGCGCTGCACCTGACCAGAAAAATGTTTGAAGCACTGACCGAACACCAGTTGAAGAAAACCCTGGTCGCCACACGCAAGGCCTTGCGCGATGCGGGCCTGACTGCCGCCGATGTAAAAGGCGCCGTGCTGGTCGGTGGCTCGACACGCATGCCGCAGGTTTACACGGCGGTCAAGCAATTGTTTGGCAAGGACCCGCTGACCAATCTGAACCCGGATGAAGTGGTGGCGCTTGGCGCTGCGATGCAGGCCAATCTGCTGGCCGGGCATCACGCCGAGGGTGAAGAATGGTTGCTGCTTGATGTGATTCCGCTCTCGTTGGGTCTGGAAACCATGGGTGGTCTGGCCGAGCGGGTGATACCGCGGAATTCGACGATTCCGGTAGCCAAAGCGCAGGAGTTCACCACCTTCAAGGATGGCCAGACCGCAATGGCAATTCATGTGGTGCAGGGCGAGCGTGATCTGGTGTCCGACTGCCGCTCCCTCGCACGCTTCGAGTTGCGCGGCATCCCGCCGATGGTCGCAGGCGCAGCGCGCATTCGCGTCACGTTTCAGGTTGACGCCGACGGCCTGTTGTCGGTTTCGGCTGAAGAGAAAACTTCAGGCGTCAAGGCCGAGATCGCGGTCAAGCCTTCGTACGGATTGGGCGATGACGAAATCGCGCGCATGCTGCGTGAATCGTTTGATCGCGCCAGCGACGACGTCAAGGCGCGCGCGTTGCGTGAGCAGCAAGTGGACGCCGGGCAGATGCTCAGTGCGATTGATGCGGCGCTGGCCGTCGATGCCGCACTGCTCTCGATTGACGAGCGCGCCGCCATTGATGGGTTGTGCGGCAAGTTGCGCGATACTGCGACCCGGACCGATCACCTTGCAGTCAAGGCGGCGGTCGAGGCGCTCAACAAGGGCAGTGAGGAGTTTGCCGCACGGCGCATGGATCGCGCCATCCACTCGGCGCTGGCCGGCCGCACGCTGGCCTCGATCGACGCCGCCAATCCGGCGAATCCTGTTGCACCGTCTGCACCAACCGGCTCCCGACACACCGGTTCCTGAAACCCTGAAACACTGACACCATGCCGCAAATTGTTGTACTCCCCCATATTGAACTGTGTCCCGACGGTACCGTGATTGATGCCGCCGCCGGTGTTTCCCTGTGCGATGCCTTGCTGCAGAATGATGTTGATATCGAGCACGCCTGCGAAAAGTCCTGCGCCTGCACTACCTGTCACGTCATCGTGCGCGAAGGCTTTGCCGCGCTTGAGCCCTCCGACGAAGAAGAGGACGACCTGTTAGACAAGGCCTGGGGGCTTGAAGTACATTCGCGCCTGTCGTGCCAGGTGATTCTGGGTGATGCCGATCTCGTGATCGAGATTCCGAAGTACACCATCAACATGGCGAAAGAAGGGAAGCATTGATCATGAAATGGACCGACTCCCGAGACATCGCCATCGCACTGGTTGAAGCGCATCCCGATGTTGACCCCCTCAAGGTGCGCTTCACGGATCTGCACGCCTGGGTGTGCGCGCTGCCTGGTTTTGCGGATGATCCGAACCGATCCGGCGAAAAAATCCTGGAAGCGATCCAGATGATGTGGATCGACGAGGCGGAATAGATCCTCGCTGGTGCGGTGCACGTGCTGCCATACCGTGGCCACGGTGCGTTGTGGCGACGCAATCCCGCTACCGCCCGGGCGCGCGCTCCGGTTTCAAGCGAGCGCGATCCCGGCCAGCCCAAGCATCATCAACAGCGCAGCAGCGATGCGCCGGGGCGCATCCCCTTCCTTGAGCAACTGCGTGCCATAGAGCGCCGCAATCAGAATGCTGATCTCGCGCGCCGGCGCCACATACGAGAGCGGCGCGACTTGCATGGCAAAGAGGGCCAGGCAGTACGACAGCGGTGACAGCACCGCGACGATGATGACAGCCTTGCGGCTGCGCTGCCAGATGTCGCGCACCTTGTCCATCTGGCGCAAGGCATGCGGTGTGGTCACCACCAGCCGCAGCACGATGGAACCCCAGTAGTAGATGATGGGCGGAATCAGGAAAGCCGCGACTGCCTGCCGGTCCCACACGGTGTAGACGGCAATCATGCTCCCGGTGAGCAGGGCAAAGGCAATGCCGCTGCCACCCTTGCGCAGCATGGTCAGTGGATTGCCGGACAGCAGCACTGCGCCACCGCCAATCATGACGGCGCCGGCCAAGGCTATGGGAGCAGGGCGCTCGCCCAGCCACAGCATGGCTGCGACGATGGTGAGCAGCGGCCCGCTGGCGCGTGCCAGCGGATACACCACCGACAGATCACCAGTGCGGTAGCCGCGATCCAGAAACACGAAATAGGCGACGTGAATCACGGCGCTGCCGAGCATCATCACGATCGCCAGTGCATCTGGGCGATAGCCGGTTTGCATGACGGCAAACGCGGCGATGGGCAGGTAGACCAGCGATTCGATCCACGCCACCAGCCAAAAAAACGCAATGCCACCGCCGGGGCTTTTTTTCAGCACCAGGTTCCACGTGGCGTGAAAAAAGGCAGCGGCAAGAATCAGAAGCAGGGCGGAAACGGGCACTGGGAGCGGCTGTCCGGAGAGAGACGAATGGAGGTACGGCAAAAATATACGAAACCATGACGCGTCCGCGAGCTTGCGACCAACTGTGCAAAGGCGTGTCTGCGACCGGAAAAAAATGAAGGCAGCCATTGGCTGCCCTCACTGTGGCATGGGGATGACGTGATCGATCAGGAGTAGTTTAGGCTGATCGAACCGCCTTCCACCTTGACGCGGTCACCGGCGCGCCAGTTCGGTTGCGTGGCGCTGGGGATCGAACGCAGGCTGCCGTCCTCCATGCGCACCATCACTTCATATGATTTGACGGTGCGGTAGCTTTTCTCGGCCTGATGACCGGCGAAGCCGCCACCGATGGCACCAAGAATTGTCAGCGCATCGCGGCCACGGCCATTGCCGAATTGCTTGCCGAGCACAGCGCCACCGAGCGCGCCCCCTGCCATGCCGAGGCCCGAGCCTTCACCTGGCTTCTCGATTTCGCGAATGCTCTCAATGGTGCCGCACGAGTAGCAGCTTGCCTTGACCGGCGTGCCCGCTTGCGCGACCGGGTACGATGCCGGATAGGGTTGCGAAGTGGTCGACGACACGGGCGGATAGGTCTGTGAACTGCCCTGACCATACGGCTGTTGGCCGTAGGGTTGCTGACCGTAGGGTGACTGAGCGCTGGTTGATGCGCCGGTCTGGCCATACGCACCGCCGTCGCTGCGCGACGCCGACACTTCCGCCGGGTGGGTGGAGACCGGAGAGGCACGGCCATAGGGTTCATCAAGGTTGCGCGAAGTCGTGCGAATCACACGGGGCCGTGGTGCAGGGACGCGTTCTACCGCCGGCGTTTGCGCGGCCCCGGTGGCGGGCTGCACGGCGACCGGCGTAGCGGGCACGACAGGTGCGGTGGCCGGTGCAGCCATTGCAGGCACGCTCGGTACTGTGTTCGCCGGCTGGGCCGCACCCATCACGTTCTGCGGCGCATCGCCTTTTTTGACCGGCAGATAGCCGGTCATGGCACCGATGCCGGCGACCGACAGTGCGATCACGGATACAGCGGCAGCCTTGTAGAGGGCGGGGATCACCGTTTGCGGTGCGGTTTGAATGACGTTTTCCATTTGAACCTCCATCGAAATGCGCCGATGTGGCGCTGAGCAGATAACGTGCATTGTGGACATGCGGCCCACCGCAAGCTGTGAGCGTTTGTAATTGGATGTAACGCCTGTTACGCTTGGCGCCTGTTTGTTACCGAAACCTTCCGATGCGCGCTCTGCTCGCTGTTCTCCTGTTTCTGAGCACCGCTGTCTGGGCGCAAGATTCCCAGTCCGAAAAAGCCCGCTTTCGCCTGGTCACGGTGGCCAGTGGGCTCGATCGCCCATGGGCACTGGCATTTTTGCCCGATGGCCGCCTGTTGGTCACGGAAAAGCCTGGGCGCATGCGCACCGTCGGGCGCGACGGTGCGCTGTCGGCGCCAATTTCTGGCGTGCCGCCAGTCGCGGCGCAAGGGCAGGGCGGGCTACTTGATGTGGTGATCGACCGCGAGTTCGCCACCAACCGCATGATCACGTTTTGCTATGCAGAGCCGGGCGAGGGCGGTGCCGGCACGGCGGTGGCGCGTGCGCGCTTGGGCGAGGGTGGCCTGGAAGACCTGAGAGTGATCTTTCGCCAGTATCCCAAGGTGCCTGGCGGTCTCCATTTTGGCTGCCGCATCGTGCACACGCGGGACGGATTGCTCTATGTCACGCTCGGTGAGCGCTACAACCGCGACCGCGCTCAGGATCTCGCTGTCCATCTGGGCAAGGTGATTCGCATTCGCCTCGATGGCACGGTGCCATCCGACAACCCTTTCGTCAACCAAGCAGGCGCGCTTAAGGAAATCTGGAGCTACGGCCATCGCAACCCGCAGGGTGCGGCGCTGCATCCACAAACCGGCAAGCTATGGCTGCATGAACATGGCGCGCGCGGCGGCGACGAGATCAACATTCCCGACCCCGGCAAGAACTACGGCTGGCCGGTGATCACCCACGGCATC
>JANLTL010000101.1:0-7496 GCA_031362905.1 Burkholderiales bacterium
TCAGTGAAAAGTAAAGGGTTTTAGTGACTACAATTACGCCTCAAAAAAATCACATGCCGGACAAATTCATGTGAAATAACAGGCGCTTGCAGTCAGCAACTCACAACGCATGTTGCGGAACTTCAGACTAACGGGCATCGACTTGCAGCCGGGCCGGCTCTAAAATGCCTGCATTCCCCGCTTCCGCGAAACCGACTGCGATGCGCCCCTCCGAACTGCTGAAATTGAAACGCGACGAGATTCTCGCGCTGGCCGCCAAGGCCGGGGCGCAAAACGTGCGCGTGTTCGGCTCGGCGGCGCGCGGTGACGATCGCGAGGAGTCCGACCTGGACCTGCTCGTCGATTGGACGCCGCAAACAAGTCTGTTCGATGTGGGCGGGTTGATCACCGACTTGCAGGAATTGCTCGGCAAGCGCGTGGACGTGATTTCGCCGGAGCAGTTGCATGCGCGCTTCCGCCCGCGCGTGCTGGCGCAAGCACGTCCGGTATGACCGAGCGGGATCTGCCGTACTTGCAGCATGTGCTCGACGCATGCGCCGACATCGGTGAATTTGTGGCGCAAGGCCGCGTCGAAGCATCAAAGAGCAAACTGGTGCTCAATGGCGTAGTGCGCCAGTTGCTTGTGGTCGGCGAGGCGGTGAAGCGCATCAGCCCGGAAACCAGAGAACTTGCACCCAATGTGCCGTGGAAGCAGATCGCCGGCATGCGCGATCGACTGGTGCATGACTACTTCGACATCATTCCCGAGCAGGTGTGGAATGCGGCGTTCAACGACATTCCGAAATTGCGGAGCGAGGTTGAGGCGTTGATGAAACGGTCGGAGCCGTAAGACTGTCGGTCCTCCGAAACCGTTGGTGGGAGCGCTTATCAGGCCATATGGCGCTATGCGGAAGCCCGCTCGCGCATCAAAAAGCCGAAAGGCGTGTTTTGCATCAACGCCAGGCCATTGGGCGCATCAAGCAAGAGCACTTGGCTGCGCAGTTGTTCCGCCGGGTCGGCGAGGATTCGCCGCCACTCCTTGATATAAAAAGCGCCCCATGTGCCGGCGCTCTCCCACTTGGCGATGGTTGCGTGAGCACGTGCTATCACTGAGGGAGCGCGCGCCTTGTCAGAAACCAAAGCCAATACCCGTTCATGCAGTGCGCGTAAATCCTCATCCTGCTGGTGCTTGGTGGCGCCGGCAGCCCTACGTGCGGCGAGGAGGAGTGATTGATCCATGGCTGGTGCCGTTGGCAGTTTTGACCAAATTGCGCAGTAGCAGCTTGGTTTTGTACGACTCGTCGTTGAGGAAGACCGTGCGTGCCTCGTCAAGAAGAGCGCTTGCAAACTTGGGATCGCGGTCAATGCGAGTCATCACCGTTTGCTTGAAGTCTCTGGTGAGCGCCATATTTATCCCTTTTGCGTTGTCAACTCGCCGTCCCATACTACTTGTGCTCATCCCCCGGTAACGGCGGCACGTTCGGCACCTTGCGCAAAAACTGGTTGAAGTCCTTGCGTGAACCCTTTGCCGCGTCGAGCTTGAGTTGCTCGACAAGGGCGGCCTCGCCATTGCCCAGTTTCAAGAATTCCTGCGCCGTCCCGCTCTGCCAACCGGCGGCGCGCAGACGTTTGAGTTTTTTCGCATCCATGGCGGCTACGCAAACACCTGTTTCAACACATCCGGCCGCTGCTCCGCAATGCGAATCAGCGATTGGGCCGCGCCGGATGGCTGGCGCCGGCCTTGCTCCCAGTCCTGCAAGGTGCGCATCGATACGCCGAGCAGTTCTGCGAATTTGGATTGCGAAAGACCCGACTTGAGCCGTGCTTCCACGACCGGCGACAATTTGACCTTGGTGGTCCGGCCCACGCGGCCGCGCTTGTAGTCCTTCAGCCCGGCAATCGCTTCGGCCCATGGGTCGCGCGATTCTTCGAGTTTGTGCAATTCTTTTTCAGTCAGGGGTTTACGGGTCTTCATGGGCTTTCAACCAGCTCTTGGGACCGGACCGTCTCGACAATCGTGAACATGCGCCATCCTACGGCAAAGCCGTATAAACCGCAAACTGGTTGTGAAGCCGGATCAATTGGGGGGGCGAGAGTCTCTCAAGCCAAATGTCAATTGATTGCACATAATTTATGTAAAACATACTTTACTTTATTAAAAGGGCTTGATATAGTGATTTTGTCAATTTCGGAGTGTTCCTCGAAATGCAGATCGCGGAAATCGGTGCAATGGTTCGTTCCAGGAGAGAACAGCTCGGGCTCTCGCAGGAGCGGCTCGGCCATTTTTCCGGACTCTCCAGAGTCACCATCAATCAACTGGAACGAGGCACGATCAAGAATCTGGGCATCGCAAAACTGATTGCGTTGACGGGCATTCTCGGGATCAATCTATCGGCGACGGCCAGGCCGAGAAAAGGCAATGGCCTGTTCATGGCATCGGTCACCTCCGGCGTAAGTCACCGGGGCAAGATTGACGAGAAAAAGCTCGCGGACGCGCTTGGAACCGGGATTGTTCCGCCGGGATTCCGGCCGCAGATCGCGTCTTTGATCAACGAGGCACCTCTCGAAATTCTCGTCAAGGCGGTCGAAGAATCAGCGCAGAAAGAGCGAGTTGCTCCCAAGAAGATCTGGGGGCACATTCACCAGTGGGCGCATGAACTGCAGTCCACCCGACGGGAATTGCTGGCGTGAAAGCGCCTCTGCAAGTGCCGAAGCTTTGGGAAAAGCTTTTCAGGCACGCATTGCGGCTGCTGGATGATTTGAAGGAAAAGTCGGGGACGGATCCATTTTGGACGTTCGGCGGCGGTACGGTGCTGATGCTGCGATACCGGCATCGCATGAGCAAGGATGTGGATATCTTTGTCCCTGATCCGCAATACCTTGGTTACGTCACACCGCGATTGAGCGACTTGGCCGAAGGTATCACCCCAAATTACGTTGAAGCGGCGGGCTACGTGAAACTGGTGTTGCCCATTGGAGAAATCGATTTCGTCGCTGGTCCCAACCTGACCGACGATCCTTTTGAGGAGTGGGACTTGCTTGGCCGCAAGGTGCGCGTGGAGACTGCGGCCGAAATCATTGCGAAGAAAATGTGGCATCGCGGTGACCAGGTTGCAGCCAGAGACCTTTTTGATTTGGCTCTTGTGATCCAAAAAGATCGAGCCAAGCTCACCAAGGCAAGTGCGTTTCTGATGAAGCATCGGGCCGCGTTTTTGGCGCAGCTGATTTCCCGCGAAGCGATTCTGCGAGAGTCATTTGATGCGATCGATACGCTCGATTTCAATCCGACATTTGATGAATGCGCAGGAATAGTCGCTAAGTTCTTGACCGGTCTGAAGTGAGCTAAGACCCGAAACCCTGGGTGGGAGCGGTTCTCAAGCCATTCTCTGGCGTATGGTCTACGCAAATCACGCCGCGCGTCGCCGCCCCGCACCCGGCACCACGCCCAGCGCCGGCTTGTCGAACAAGGCCAGCAGCCCCTCCAGTGCCGCCGATGCCTTGCCGTGCCAGATCAGATGCGTGCGGCTTTTGCGCAGGCGCTCGGGCAGCTCGTGCTGGCGCACGTCGACCGACGAGGTGAGGGTCTTCAACACCGAGCGCGGCACGATGGCGACACCCGTGCCGGCCGCCACGCAGGCGATGATGGCGTTGTACGACGCAAATTCCATGATGCGGCCCGGCATCACGCGGGCGCGGCCGAGCCAGTCTTCGAGCAGCTTGCGATACGAGCAGCCGGTGGTGAAGGCGATCACGGTGCAGCTGCCGAGGTCGTCGGGGTGGGTGATCGCCGGGCTGTCGCGGCAGCTGATGAGCACCAGCTCTTCTTCGAATACCGGGCGCGTGTTGAGGCCCGGCGCGGTGAACGGTTCGGAGATGAACGCGGCTTCGAGTTCGAACTCGGTGACGCGCCGCACCAGCGCGCCAGTGGTGCCGGTGACCAGCTCGATGGTGACTTCCGGGTAGGCGCGGTGGTAGCGCGAGAGCACCGCGGGCAGGCGCGTGCCGGCCGTGCTTTCGAGCGACCCGAGTCGAAATACGCCGCACGGCCGGCCCGAGCGCAGGTGCGCGTCGGTCTCATCAGCGAGGCGCAGCAGGCGGTTGGCGTACTGCAGCAGCAGGTCGCCTTCAGGCGTGAGCGCAACGCCGCGGCCGTGGCGGCGAAACAGCGCCACGCCGAGGCGCGCTTCGAGCTGCTTGATGCGCGTCGTCACGTTCGATTGCACGCGGTTCAGCGAGGCTGAGGCCTTGACGACGCCGCCTTCCTTGACGACGGCGCAAAAGATGTCCAGAGAGTCGAGGTCGATGGTTCTCATAATCTGATGGCTTGTTCTCAATAATTCATTTGTGGGGAACAGTATAGATCGCTCTAATGGCGATTGATATGACCCCCAAACAACTTTCCCGCCCGCGCCTCGGCCTGATCGTGCTCGCCGGCTTTCTTGCCCTGGTGGTGGCGATGGGCATCGGCCGCTTTGCGTTCACGCCGATGCTGCCGCTGATGCAGCGCGACGGCGCGCTCGGCACTTCGACCGGCGCCTGGCTGGCCGCGGCCAACTACGCCGGCTACTTTGCCGGGGCGTTGTGCGCGGCATACGTGCGCATCACGCCGCACAACCTGATCCGATTCAGCCTGGTGCCGATTGCAGTGTTCACTGCCGCCATGGGACTTACCGGCGGGCTGACCGAAACGTTGCTGCCGTGGCTGCTGCTGCGCTTTGCTGCGGGCGTGTTCAGTGCGTGGGTGCTGGTCGGCACCAGCGCCTGGTGCCTGGCGCAAATCGCGCCGGCCGGCCGCCCAGCGCTGGCGGGGCCGGTGTATGCGGGGGTCGGTGCGGGCATCGCCATTGCCGGGGCGCTGTGCCTGGCGCTCGCCAGGACTACCGCTGCGACGCTGTGGCTTTACATGGGTGCGATCGCCGCCGTGCTCTCATTAGCCGTGTGGGGCTTGATCTGGCGTGCCGGGGGTGAGCAGAGCGGCGCACTGGGCGGCGCGGCGACAACCGCACCGGTGGCGACGCCGGCCTCGGCCACGAGCGAACGCGGCCTCGTGGTCTGCTATGGCGTGCTCGGCTTCGGCTACATCCTTCCAGCCACCTTCATTCCGGCGCTCGGGCGCATGGTGATCGACGACCCGGTGCTGTTCGGCTGGGCCTGGCCGGTGTTCGGCGCCACGGCAGCGCTCTCGACGGTGCTCGCCAGCGTGTTGTTGGGCAAGCTCTCGCGGCTGGTGGTGCTATCGCGCAGCTATTACGTCATGGCGGTCGGCGCCGCGCTGCCGGCGCTGTGGCCCTCGCTGCCGGCCCTGCTGGTGTCGGCGGTGTGCGTCGGCGGCACCTTCATGGTCAGCACCATGGCCGGCTACCAGGAGGCGCGCGCCCGCGCCGGCAGCAACCCGACGCGCCTGATGGGCCTGATGACCTCGGCGTTCGCGCTCGGCCAGATTGCCGGGCCGCTGTCTTCCGCGCTGCTCGCGCACCTGCCGCTGTTCGACGAGCAAACCAGTCTGCGCGGCGGGCTGGTGCTGGCCGCCATTGCATTGGTCGCTGCCGGTATCTGGCTGCAGCGGGCCGCAGTGTCCGCACGTTCCACCCCGATTTCTCAAGGAGCACAAGCATGAGCACAAACACCACCCCGCAGGGCTTCTCGACACCGGTGGCAGACCGCCTGCCGTTGATGGCAATGTCCGACATGACCACGGCGCAGCGCGCCGCCGCCCAGGCGCTGATCGATGGCCCGCGCAAGGCGGTGTTCGGCCCTTTCGTGCCGCTGCTGCGAAGCCCGGTGCTGATGGAGCGCGTCGGCAAGCTTGGCGAATACCTGCGCTTCGAGAGCGTGCTCGATGCGCGCATCCGCGAACTCGCCACCTGCGTGGCGGCGCGCCATGTCAGCAACCAGTTCGAATGGCTGATGCATGCGCCGATGGCGCGCAAGGCCGGAGTTGACGCGTCAGTGCTCGACGACATCGCAGCCGGGCGCCGCCCACAGCGCTTGCAGGCCGACGAAGCCGCCGCGTTCGACGTGGCCACCGAGCTGCTGCTGCGCAACGGCGTGAGCGACGCCAGCTACGACGCGGCGATCACCCTGTTCGGCGAGCAAGGCGTGGTCGAGCTCATCACGCTGGTCGGTTACTTCACCATGGTGTCGTGGGTCATGAACGCGGCGCGCACTCCGGCCTCAGGCGAGGGTGCGGCGCTGGCGGCGTTTCCGGCCTGAAACCTTTGGTGGGAGCGCCTCTCCTGCCTATCTTCCCTTCGCCTGCAACGTCGCCGTAAACGCCAGCGCGCGCTTGACCCAAGCGTCTACAGCACGCTGGGTTCCGCACCCGGCCGGTAGCACAAACACAAAACCCTTGAGCGGTTTGCCGGTGAAGTCCATCGGCACCGCATGCTTCAAGGTCAGTGCCTTGGCATGGCCGGCGGGCCCGGTGCGCACCATCAGCTTGTCTTGCGTGACGCCAACGCACATGTGGCCACCCACCATGAAGCACAGGCCACCCATCATTTTTTTCTCGTTGGCACGCTCGCCGGCCAGCGCGATGCGAACGCGGGCAGAGAGGTTTTCGTCGTAGGCCATGCCGCCGCCGGTGAGCCCTACTGCCGCGGTTCAAACTCGCGCAGATGCCGCGTCACCGACAGCCATGCGCCGAGCCAGCCGAGCACTGCGGCGAACGCGAGGATGGCACCGAGATCATCGGCACTCAACATGCCGAGGCGAAACTCGGAGGCGTAGGTGCGCGCCAGATCGGCAACGCCCGCGTTCATCACCGTGATGGCGCCCCACACCATGAGGGCCGCTGCCGCGCCGCCCAGCAGCCCGAGCAGCGCGCCGTAGTAATAGAACGGGCGGCGGATGGTGCCGTCGGTGGCACCGAGCAGCTTGGAGACTTCGATCTCGTCGCGCTGGGTGAGGATCTGCAATCGAATGGTGTTGAAGGTGACCGCCAGCAGCGCGACCGAGAGCATCGCTGCAAGTACCAGCACCGCGAGCTGGCCCACCCGCAATGCCGCAGCGACGCGCCGCACCCAGGCCGAGTCGACTTGCACGTGTTCGACCTTGGGCCAGGCCTTGGCTGCGGCGGCGAGGCGTTCGAGCGCGTCGGCGTCGTTTTGCCTGAGACGCACGATGAAGGCATCGGGCAAGGGGTTTTGATTGAGCGCGGTCAGTACGTCGCCCAATGCGGGCGCGGCCTTGAGCTCGGCGAAGGCGGCTTCGCGTGACTTGAAGCTGAAGTTGCCGACGAGCGACTCGTTCTTCAGGCGCTTTTCAATGTCGCCCACGTCTTCTTTTTTGGCATCGAGCGTGAGAAAGATCGACAGCTCGGGATCTGACGATACGCCGAGCACGGCGCCTTGCAGATTGACCAGCAGCGTGTAGGCGCCGGCCGGCAGCGCGAGAGCGACGCCAATGACCAGTACATTGAGCAGGCTGGAGAAGGGCGTGCGCCCGAGTTTGGCCAGCGTGGCCGCGAAGGCCATGCCGTGCAGGCGTAGCCAGGCCATCATGATGCGACAGTGCCC
>JANLTL010000127.1:0-6423 GCA_031362905.1 Burkholderiales bacterium
CTCAGCTACCCATGGCCGCTCCGAAATATCCCGGATTTGACACTCTCGCCCTGCACGCCGGTGCCGCGCCCGACCCGGAAACCGGCGCGCGCGCCACGCCGATCTACCTCACCACGTCCTTCGTTTTCAAGGATTCGGACCACGCGGCCGCCCTGTTCAACATGGAGCGCGCGGGCCACGTCTATTCGCGCATCTCCAATCCCACCACTGCAGTACTGGAAGAACGGATTGCCGCGCTCGAAGGCGGCGTCGCGGGCCTCGCCACCGCGAGCGGCCAGGCCGCCCTCCACCTGGGGCTGGCCACCATCGCCGGCATGGGCTCGCACATCGTCGCCTCGCGCGCCCTTTACGGCGGCTCGCACAATCTGCTTGACTACACGCTGCGCCGCTTCGGCATCGACACCACTTTCGTCGACCCGCGCGACATCGATGCCTGGCGCGCCGCCATCCGCCCTTCAACCCGCGTGCTCTACGGCGAGACGCTGGGCAACCCTGGTCTCGATGTGCTCAACATCCCGGTCATCGCGCAGATCGCACATGACAACAAGATTCCGCTGTTTGTTGACTCGACCTTCACCACGCCCTATCTGATGAAGCCGCTCGACCTCGGCGCCGACCTGATTTACCACTCGGCGACCAAGTTCCTGTGCGGCCATGGCACCGTGGTCGGCGGCCTCTTGGTCGACGGCGGCACCTTTGACTGGACGGCATCAGGCAAATTTCCCGAACTCACCGAACCCTACGACGGTTTTCACGGCATGGTGTTTGCCGAGGAAAGCACGGTGGCTGCGTTCAGCCTGCGCGCGCGGCGCGAGGGCCTGCGCGATTTCGGCGCCACCATGAATCCATTTGCTGCGTTCCAGATTTTGCAGGGGGTCGAAACCCTGCCACTGCGCATGGAGCGTCATGTCGCAAACACACGGAAGGTGGTCGAATTTCTCGCCGGCAATGCGGCGGTGGAGTCAGTCTCGTTTCCCGAGCTCGAAAGCCACCCCGACTATGCCCTCGCCAAAACCCTGTTGCCCAAAGGCTGCGGCGCGGTGTTCTCGTTCAACATCAAGGGTGACCGCGCGGCGGGGCGGCGTTTTGTTGAAGCGTTGAAAATTTTCTCCCATCTGGCCAACGTTGGCGACGCCCGCTCGCTGGTGATCCACCCCGCCTCGACGACCCATTTTCGTGTGTCCAGCGACATGCTCGCCGCCTCCGGTATCAAAGAAGGCACCCTGCGCCTGTCGGTGGGCCTCGAAGACCCGGACGACTTGATTGAAGATCTTGCGCGCGGCCTCAAAGCTTCACAGCGCAGCAAATAATTTCCTGCCCAGCACCATGCAACTCACTATCAGCACACACACCGCTTATGCCTACACCGGCGGCAAAAAGTTCAATGCATCCCTGCCCACTGTCGTATTCATCCACGGCGCACAGCACGACCACAGCGTGTGGATTTTGCAAAGCCGCTACCTCGCGCATCACGGCTACAACGTGCTCGCCCTCGACCTGCCCGGCCACGTGCGCAGTGGCGGTGCGCCCCTGACGAGCGTGGAAGAGATGGCGCTCTGGGTCATCGCCGCGCTTGACGCTGCGGGCGTCAAACAGGCTTCGTTGGTGGGCCACAGCATGGGTTCACTCATCGCCATCGAGGCGGCCGGGATTGCGCCCGAACGCATCACCAAATTGGCATTGATCGGTACCGCAGTGCCAATGAAAGTCGGCCCCGATCTCCTCACCGCGACACGCGACGACGAGCATCTGGCGCAGGACATGGTCAATATCTGGTCGCACTCGACTTATGCCGCCAAACCCTCCAATCCCGGGCCGGGTTTTTGGATCATCGGCTCGAACCTGCGCCTGATGCAACGCATCAAGCCCGGCGCGATGCATGCAGACTTCAATGCCTGCAACGCCTACACACGCGGGCTGGAGCGGGCCGCAGCCATCACCTGCCCTGCGCTCCTGATGCTCGGCAACGATGACATCATGACCCAGCCGCGTACCGCGCGCGAGTTACAGGCCGCGCTCAAAAACGCGCGCACCGTTCATATCCCCGCTTGCGGGCATTCTCTGATGGCGGAGCGGCCCGATGCGGTGCTTGACGCACTAAAGGAATTCTTGGTGGCTTGAGTGCGGGTCATTTCAACCATCGCTATCGCAGGAGACGCGCTCCTGGAGCCGCTTTTCGTCACCAAGATCACTGTAGATGGCTCCCACCAACAGTTTTGGAAGCTAGCTCATACCCGAAAAGCGGGCGTATGATGAGCGGAGGGGGAGACCGGCGTTCGCTGTGAAGGCATACCTGGGCAGCGCGCCACACCGTACGGAGGCCATCATGATGCTTAGTCGTCAATTTCTGCTTGCCACACTGACCGCATTTACTCTGGCAACTGCGCCGCTCGTGACCGCTGCGGCAGCGCCTGCTGCAGCGGCAGGCCCCAAGGCGCCCGCGCCCGCTGCGAGTGCCTCCGAGACTGAACAGCGCGCCGCGCAGACCATGATCGATGCGCTCGACAATGTGGTCAAGATCAGGATTACGGCCCTGGCCGACGCGCGCTCGGCGCGCACCCTCGGGCGCGAACGCGAAGGGAGCGGCGTGCTCTTGGCTGATGCAGGCCTGGTGCTGACGATTGGCTATTTGATCCTCGAAGCGGAAAGCATCGAGATGACCGACCGTACCGGTCGCGTCATTTCAGGAACGGTCGCAGCCTACGATCACGCGTCAGGGTTCGGTCTGATCAAACCCGCCGCGAGCCTTGGCACCAAAGGCATTGTGCTCGGCACCTCAAGTGATGTGAGCGAATACGACAAGCTGATGTTCGCGACCCACGGTGGGAAAGACAACGCGAGCCTCGCTACCGTGGCCTCCAAACGCCGCTTTGCCGGCTATTGGGAATATTTGATCGACGATGCCATCTTCACGGTGCCGCCGCGCGGCGACCATTCTGGCGCGGCGTTGATCAATCGCGACGGCAAGTTGATCGGCATCGGCTCGCTCGTGGTCGCCGACGCCGCGACGCCGAACCGGCGCTTTCCCGGCAACATGTTTGTACCGGTCGATCTGCTCAAACCCATCCTGAGCGAACTGACACGCACTGGCCGCTCGAAAGAATCGATGCGCCCCTGGATCGGCATGTCCACACAGGAGGTTGATGGTCGCCTGCACGTTATCCGTGTGCAGGAAGACACCCCTGCCGCGCGTGCCGGCCTCAAGCCAGGTGACATCGTGCTATCGATCAAGGGCGAGGCTGTGAAGACACTGGAAGCCTTTTATCGCAAACTATGGACGGGCGGCAGCGCGGGTGATGCGATACCGCTCAAAGTGCTTCAAGGCAGTGAAGTACGCGAGATTGAAGTTCGTTCGATCGATCGTAACGAATACATACGCACCAAGCAGGCGTTGTAACCAGCTGCGCAGCCGGCCGGTGGTACTGGCGCGCGCACGGCGCGTGCACGCGCAATCAAGCGCTCCCACAGCGTATCAGGGTCAGCGTCAAACACGATCGCCTCCGTCGCAGCCTGCACCAGCCAGCCCCCATGCACAATTTCGCTCTCCAATTGCTGCGGCGCCCAGCCGGCGTAGCCGGAAAATAGCTTCACGCGCTCGGGTGTCTGCGCTGCCGCAAGGGCACGTACCCGGCGGCTACCCACCACCAAATGCAGACCGGGCAACACTGCGACCACGCCGGAAGCGGCGATTTCGCTGTCTCCTTCTGCGCGTTCATCCCCGGCGGTCGCGGGCCGCGGCCCGATGCCGAGCAACCCGCGCGGCGCGAGCGGGCCGCCGAAGTAGACGTCACGTCCAATGAGTTCATCCGGCAGCGTCAGGGCGCCCGCACCCAAACGCCGGTTGAGAATGACACCGATGGTGTCGTGACCGGGCGTGCGCGTGACCAGCACTACCGTGCGCGCGAAATTGGGATCCGTCAGGCCCGGCCGCGCCAGCAATAAAATACTCACTGGTTCGGGGCGCGCTTGGTCCGGCTGCGCCGGCTTTTGTGCTGGCGCTGTTGGCCGCGCTTGTGCCTGCTCTCGTTCCGGTATATCTTGTGGCGGGGGCGCGTTGGCTGCCGATGCGGAGAGTACGTACAGGAGCAACACCGCCCCCGCCGCCACGCCCAACGGAATGCGCTTCAAAAATTGGGCTGCAGGCCAAACCATGATTTCTCATTATCAAGTAATCTACGTAGATGAGTGATGAAGAATTATTTCGCACCGGGCGCCTGCCGAGCCTGAGAAGCATGACGCCTGCCTATTTGCCGGGGGCGGGCGTTTTTCTTCAGCGTGAAGTGCAGGGTTTCGCCAGGGGAAGTGCGGCACGGGTCACCTCGGTGCAATCGACGCGGCCGGGTGAATTCCGCTATCAGCTGCTCGTCGGTGAGCAGAAAATGTGGGCGTTTGAATCCGACATTCGCCCCACCGCGCCTGGCGATTTGGCCAACGCCGCCGCCAGCGATGGTGCACCGCCGCTCGGCCCGACCCAACGCATGCACACCATGACGCTGTCGCAACGCATGGCGGCGCTCGGCCCCAATGCCACACAGCGCATGCACGCGTTGTCCCAGGAGGAGCGTCTGCGCAAATTGGTGCAGACCAATCGTCTGCGCACCCTGGGGCCGGAAGCGGCAGCGGTGGTTGGCCTTGGCAATGCCATACCTGGAGCCGATTCGACGCCTTCAGCTGCAATTCCGGGTGGCACGCCCGCGAGCGCCGCCACTTCAGGCTCGTCCCAGCCCGGCGCCGCCGCGCCGACGGCAAAGCCCTGAGGCCTGCGTCGCCAAACCGTGCTGCTCCGGCCACTGAACCGGATGGCACACCCCGCCCATATCGCGCTCTTACCACCACAAACCCTTTGGGCGCGGGCCGGTGAGCGATGGTGCTCTCGACCGCTGATCGGTGGCATCCCCTGCTGCGGTCTACGGCTTGGCGCCCGCGCGCGTAGCGGCGTTGAGGATGCCGCGCAAGATATTGACTTCTTCCCGTTCCAAACGCGATCTTGAGAACAGTCGCCGCAAACGCGGCATCAGGCGCTTTGGATTGGCCGGGTCGTAAAACCCGATCTCGGCCAATGCCGTCTCGCAGTGTCGCAACAAGCCTTCCACTTCATCGAGGCGGGCCGGCACATCGAGAACACCACCGGGCTGCGTGATGACTGCGAGGTCACCCGGGTTGAGCAAGGCCATGCGCAATTCGTAGGCAAACACCTGCACGGCGGCAGCCAGGTTAAGAGACGAGTAGCCCTCGTTGGCGGGAATGTGCGCAAGCACCTGGCAGCGCCGCGCCTGTTCATTGGTCAGGCCCGAGGTTTCATTGCCGAACACGATGGCCACCTCCGTTGCCGCCTCGCCGGCGGCCGCCATGTGGGCCAGCCTCAATGCGGCGCTGCGCGCATCGGTCACATCGGGCGACAACTGGCGCGGTCGCGCGGTGGCCGCCACGGCAAAGGCACAGCCTTCGAGCGCTGCATCGAGCGTGTCCACGATGTGCGCCTGTTCGAGCACGTCGGCGGCGCCGCTGGCACGGCGCATGGCCTGGTCATCGACCGGCACGCGCGGCGCCACTAGTGTGAGGCGCGTCAGGCCCATCACTTTCATCGCACGCGCCGCCGCACCGATATTGCCGGGATGGCTGGTTTCAACCAGAACAATGCGTACGCGCGACAAAGCGACGAGTGGTGGCGCCGCGAATGCCGTTTGAGGCGGTGCTGCAGACCCCATTGAGGGGGGTTGCGACGAGGGTTGCGACTGGGCCGGCAAGCGCGGCGCTGGTGGAGGCGAGAAAAGAGGTTCGTTCATGCTCGGATAAAATGGCGTCTGTTTCGTTATGCAGGTGCCTGGCGCCTCAACATTTCCCATGCACCCGATGCTCAATACCGCCATCAAGGCGGCTCGCAAGGCAGGCAACATTATCAACCGTGCCGCGCGCGACCTCGACCAGATCAAGGTCGAGACCAAACGCCGCAATGATTTTGTCACCGAAGTCGATCGCGCAGCCGAAGCCGCCGCAATTGAAGAACTTCGCCGCGCCTACCCCGACCATGCCATCCTCGCTGAAGAATCCGGCGAAAGCAAAGCGGCGCGCATGGAGTATTGCTGGATCATCGACCCCCTCGACGGCACCACCAATTTCATCCACGGCGTGCCGCAGTATTGCGTGTCGATCGGCTTGAAGCACAAAGACGTGATCACCCAAGCCGTCGTGTACGACCCGGTGAAAAACGAACTCTTCACCGCCACACGCGGCGCAGGCGCCTACATGAACGACAAGCGCATTCGTGTCTCCAAGCGCGACAAGCTCGCCGATGGACTGATTGGTACCGGCTTTCCTTTTCGCGATGGCTCGGGTCTGGACCGCTACATGGCCATGTTCAAGGCCGTCACCCTTGCCTGTGCCGGCGTGCGCCGCCCCGGCGCCGCCGCGCTGGATCTCGCC
>JANLTL010000163.1:0-2770 GCA_031362905.1 Burkholderiales bacterium
CGTTGCAGGAACTCCGCCGGCTGGCCGATTTGGATCCCGCATGGACTTGGTCGCGCGTGGCGGTAATCGCCAGAGAGTGGAAGGTGCTAGAACCGGTCAGAGCGGGTTGCGAGTTTCTGAAGATTCCTTGCCATTTCACGGGGCATCGCAAGAATTCACCGCCGGCTAGCCGCTTGCGCGAAGTTGCACGCTTGCTGCAGTTGTTGGATCAGCGCCGGGGTGATCTGGTGCCGCTAACGCAACTACGGACGCTTGTCGCCGATCTGCGTGGCGATGAAGCCGACACCGCAGGCAATCGGCTGGTGATGGAATTTCTGGAGGATATCGGCTCAGCGGTCGGTGATGACGCGCTTCCGATTGCGGTGGTGTTGGATGCCGTGTATGAATTTCTGGCCGAGGCGGACCGGCGCTCTGGCGAAGGCTTGTGTCTCACCACTGCCCACGGTGCCAAAGGGCTCGAGTTCGACCACGTCGTCGTGCTTGCCGGCGGCTGGCGGACGACGGGCAATGAAGCCTTGGCTGAAAGAAGGCTTTATTACGTGGCGATGACGCGCGCACGCCAGACGCTTGCGCTATGCCGGATGCCCGGTAAGGGATTATTCGCCGATGCGCTGACCCGCTTGCCCGCCGTACTCGTTCGTGGGCCAGCCCTGAGCAGTCAACTGCCGGCAGGGTTATCGCGACGCTTTGAATTGCTCGGTCTGGGGGATGTGGATATGGACTTCGCAGGGCGTGCCAGGAAGCCAGCGGTTCGGCAGGCGCTCGCAGAACTAAGGGTTGGCGACGAGCTGACGTTTGAACGTTTGCCCGGGCAGACGTGGTGGGATGTGCAAACTCTCGCTGGCCAGACGGTTGGCCGTACAGCAAAAAACTATCAGCCACCCGTCGGGAAAATCGTGAGAGCGCGAGTTGCTGCGATCTGCGTCAGACGAATGCGGGATGTCACACCCGAATGGCAGGCGCAAATGGCAGTTGATTCATGGGAGGTGGCGTTACCAGAATTGGTGATCGAGCCGGAATTTTGATTATTTCGTTAGTTTCGTTAGTTCCTTTTATTTTGTTTGTTTCGAATATGGCGTAATATCTGACAATCTGAAATCTGCTACTTAACCGGTCATGTGGGAGCCTCCATGTCAACCAAAGAGCTACTGGATTCTGTATTGGACGAACGCGAAGCCGAGATGGCCAAGGTCGCGCAACGCTGCATCATGGCGGCGCTCGATCACTCGAAAGCGCCCAAGATCGCGTTGGTTGGCAGAGGCAATTCCAAGCAAGCGCCGGTTCTTGAATTGCCACCCAAGGCCTTACGTTTCTTCGCCGATTTGCTCGGCGCAATGGCACAGCGCCAGCCGGTTTCGCTCATCCCTCAGAAACACGAACTCACGACGCAAGAGGCGGCGGCGTTTCTCAACGTGTCGCGGCCGTTTGTCGTCAAGCAGCTTGAAGAAGGCAAGCTCCCCTATCGCAAAGTGGGGCGCCATCGCAGGGTCGAATTCGAGCAGTTGGTGAAGTATCAGGAATCGCTGCGGCGTGACACCGATAGCGCATTGCAGGAATTGGCGGATCAGGCACAAACACTCAAACTAGGATATTGAGTGGCGGGCTCGGCGCGGTATACCGCGATTCTTGACGCGTGTGTTTTGTATCCGGCGCCGGTGCGCGATTTGCTGTTGAGTCTTGCGCAAGCCGGTCTGTATCACGCTCGCTGGTCGGACGATATTCACGATGAATGGACGCGCAACCTGTTGCGCGACCGCAGTGATCTCACACACGATCAAATCATGCGCACCCGCGACGTGATGAACACGAGTATTCCCGATTCAATTGTTTCGAACTACGGCGCGCTGATAAACATGATTTCGCTGCCTGATCCAACTGACCGCCACGTGCTTGCGGCGGCGATTGCCGGTCACGCTGATGCAATCGTCACCTTCAATCTCAAAGATTTTCCGCGCGACGTTCTGCATTCTTATAACATTGAGGCGCAGCATCCTGATGATTTCGTTCTCAATCAATTGGAGTTGAACGAAATCGCCGCATTGTCGGCAATCCGGCGGATGCGTGCACGTTTGCGAAACCCACCCAAGACCGCCGCGGAGTTGATCGAGAGGCTTTCGTTGAGCGGATTGCCGCAAACTGCCGTGCGGCTTCGCCAGGCGCAGGAATTGATCTAACAAATTTCACGCATTGCACTCATAGGAGTTTCAAATGAACTTTGCAAATCGGCTGCGTGCCAGCGCACTCACTATAACCACCGCATGTACCCTTGGCGCAATTGCAATCACCGCCCAAGCCGCCGCCCCCCAAGCCAAAACCAACGCCCCCGGCTTCTACCGCGTCATGCTCGGCGACTTTGAAGTCACTGCCCTCCTCGACGGCACGGTCGAGTTGCCGGTGGACAAGATTTTGAGCATCAAGTCCGATCAGGTGAACAAGACGCTCGCGAAGAATTACCTCAAGGCGCCGCTGGAGACTTCCGTCAACGCTTACCTCATCAACACCGGCGAGAAGCTGGTGATGGTGGATGCGGGCACGGCCAATTTGTTCGGGCCTTCGCTCGGCAAGCTGCCGGCCAACCTGAAGGCGGCCGGCTATTCGCCCGAGCAGGTGGACGAGATTTACATCACGCATCTGCACCCCGACCACGTGGGCGGCATCACGGTGGATGGCAAGGCGATCTTCCCCAACGCGACCATCCGGGCCGACAAGCACGATGCCGATTTCTGGCTGTCGGAAGAGAACATGAAGAAGGCGCCCAAAGACGTGCAGG
>JANLTL010000199.1:0-2949 GCA_031362905.1 Burkholderiales bacterium
CAAGGCCGGCAAGCTGCGCGGTCTGGCGGTGACTGGCACGCGGCGCACGGCGCTGCTGCCGGAGCTGCCGACCATGCAGGAAGCCGGCGTGGGCGGTTTCGCGCTCAACACCTGGGCAGGCGTGTTCGCACCCAGCGGCACCCCGCCCGCAGTGATCGACAAGCTCAACGCAGCAATCAACGCAGCACTGCGGCAGGCAGAGGTCATCACGCGCATCAGCCTGCTCGGCTATGACGTGGTGACCTCATCGCCTGCCGAGCTGGGGCAATTTAACCGTGATGAAATCGACACCTGGGCGCGCGCCATCAAGGCCGCCAAAATTCAGCCCGAATAAACCAGCCCGAATAAGCCAGCCTGAATGAATCAGTCCGAATGAAGCAGCGATGAACGAACTATTGATCAGCAACGAAGGCGGTGTGCGCGTCCTCACCATGAACCGCCCCGACAAGCGCAATGCGCTCAACACCGCGCTCACCCAAGCACTGCTCGACGCCCTGCGCGCGGCAGACGCCGACGACAACGTGCGCTGCGTCGTTCTGGCGGGTGCCGGGCAAGGCTTTTGCGCCGGGGCCGATCTCTCCGAGTTCAAGGACCTCACACCCGATCAGGCCGAGCGCGTGAGCGCACGCGCCGAGCTCACCGCCGCCATGCACGGCATTTTTTCCAAAATGAAAAAGCCGGTGGTCACCGCGATTCAAGGTGCTGCAATGGGCGGTGGCGCGGGTCTCGCGCTGGCAGGCGATATGGCCGTGATGGCCGAGAACGCCAGGCTTGGCTACCCCGAAGTCAAACACGGCATCGTCGCCGCCATCGTGATGACCAACCTGACGCGCCAGTTGGGACGCAAGGCCGCGTTTGAACTCGTTGGCCTGGGCCAGCCCATCGGTGCCGCACGCGCGCTCGATCTGGGCATGGTCAACCGCGTGGTGCCCGATGCCGATTTAATGTCGGCGACGCTGGCGATTGCCGAAGCCCTCGCTGCGGTCAGCCCGCAGGCGATGACGGCGACCAAGCAGCTGTTTCATCAGGTGGCCGAGATGCCGTTTGATGCGGCGCTGGAGCAGGGCAAGCTGACGAACGAGCGCATGCGTGGGTTTCGCAAGCCCGCTTGAGTGACGGCGGAGACATACCATGCGCCCGCTCGAAAACATCACCATCCTCGACCTCTCACGCGTCCTCGCGTGTCCGTTCGCGAGCATGATCCTGGCCGAGCTTGGTGCCAACGTGATCAAGGTCGAGCAGCCGGGCGAGGGCGACGAGACGCGCTCGTTCGAGCCATTCATTAACAACCCCGACGGCACGCCTGCCTCGGAGAGCGCCTACTACATGGCCTTCAACCGCAGCAAGCGCTCGATCACCGTCAACTTGCGCGCGCCCGAAGGCCAGCAGATCATTCGTGACCTCGCGGCCAAGGCCGATGTGTTCATTGAAAATTTTCCGGTCGGCACCTTCAAGCGCTACGGGCTTGACTATGCAGCGATCAAGGCGGTCAACCCGCGCATCGTCTATGCCTCGTGTACCGGCTTCGGGCAGACCGGGCCGTATGCGAAGCGCAAGGGTTACGACACCGTGTTTCAGGCGATGGCGGGCTTGATGAGTCTGACCGGCGAGCGCGGCGGCGGGCCGGTCAAGCCCGGCTTGCCGGTGGCTGATCTCACCTCTGGCCTGTGGGTCGCCATCGGCATACTCTCCGCCATCAATGGGCGGCACGCGAGCGGGCAGGGCTGCCACATTGACTTCTCCATGCTCGACGGCCAGGTGGGGCTGCTCTCGCTCGCCGCTGCGCGCTACTTCGCCTTGGGCGAAGTCGCTCCACGGCTCGGCACCGAGCACCCGGGCCGCGTGCCGTCGGCCACCTTCAAATGCGCCGACGGCAAGTGGCTGCACATCACCTGCAGCGATCAGCACTGGATGCCGCTGATGAAAGTGCTCAAGCTCGAAGCCTGGGGGAGTGAAGCGGCGCTGCAAGACAACTCGATACGGGTCGTTCGCCGTGAGGAAGTCATGGCCAAGCTCACCGAGGCAATTGCGCTATGGAATCGTGACGACCTCGGCGCGGCCTGCGACGCCGTGCAGGTGCCGGCCGGGCCGATCAATCATGTCGATGAAGTCTTCGCCGACCCGCACGTGATCGCGCGCGGCATGCGTGCGAGCTTCGAGCATCCTCAATTGGGCCGCTTCGATTGCGTGCCGCTGCCCTACAAATTCGACGGGTGGGACAATCCTGCGCTGACCCGCCCGCCGCTGTTGGGCGAACACACTAGCGACATTCTTGCGACCATGCTTGGCAAGAGCGCTGCGCAGATTGCCGCGCTGCGCAGCACGAAAGTAATTTGACGAAAGTGAATTGACATGAGCACTCCGGATCAAAAGGCCACGGCGTCTGCAATCGCATCGGCGTCTGCTGATGGCGACGCGGCAGCCACCGTACCCACCGTATTGGTAAGCAATCAGGAGGGCGTCGCCACGCTCACGCTCAACCGCCCCGGCGCGCGCAACGCCCTCAACAACGCAATGTGCGCCGAGTTGCTCGCTGCGCTCACCGCCCTTGCCGCAGATGAGTCTGTGCGCGTCGTCTTCGTCAAAGCCAACGGCCCGGTGTTCTGCGCCGGTGCCGATTTGAAAGAGCGCCAGGGCATGGACGAAGCGGCCACCCGCGCGCGCCGCATGAGCGCCTTTGCTGCCTATGCCGCCATCGAAGCCTTGCCGATGCCGTGCATTGCCGTGGTCGAAGGCCCGGCGGTAGGCTCCGGCTGCGAGATCGCCGCCGCCTGCGACTTCATCATCGCCACCGACAAAGCGACCTTCAAAACCCCCGAAGCCCTGTGGGGCACCGTGGGCGCCACGCAACGCCTGCCGCGCATCCTCGGCAAGCGCCTCGCCAAGGACATGATGTTCACCGGCCGTACCCTGTTGGCCCAAGAAGCGCATGGAATGGGCCTCGTAGCC
>JANLTL010000209.1:0-3093 GCA_031362905.1 Burkholderiales bacterium
CGCTACGAATGGCTGTTCACCTATGATGTGACTGCGGTCCCGATTTGACGAGGAGTCGATGATGAAGCAATTGGTGCAAGCTCTGGTGGCCGGTGTGCTCGCTCTGTGTCTTACCTCGACCCTGGCACAAACCTATCCAAATCGCCCGATCAAATTGGTGAACGGATTTGCCGCCGGTGGCAGCTCCGACATCGTGGCGCGTCTCATCGCACAAAAACTTTCCGAGTCACTCAAGCAGGAAGTGATTGTCGAGACCCGCACCGGCGCCGGCGGCGTGGTGGCCAACGACTTCGTCAACAAGGCCACACCCGACGGTTACACGCTGGTGCTGATCACCGGCGCCTACCCGGTACAGCCGGGCATGTTGAAAAGCCTGCCTTACGAGCCGCTGACCGGTTTCTCGTTCATCTCGACGCTGACGTTTTATCCCTTCGTGTTCGTGACCAGCCCCAGCGCGCCGCAACAGACCGCGGAGGACTTCATCAAGGCGGCGCGCGCCAGCCGCGGCAAGCTGTCGTTTGCCTCTGCCGGTGTCGGCTCGATCCACCACCTCTCCGCCGAGTTGTTCAATGTGCTCGCCGGTACCGATGCCCTGCACGTGCCTTACCGTGGCGGCACCGGACCGATCAGTGAAATCATGGCGGGGCGCATCGATGCCATGTTCGAGACCATGACGGTGGCGCTGCCGCAAGTAAAGGCCGGCAAGCTGACTGCATTGGCGGTGACCTCGAGGGAGCGTTCCTCGTTCCTGCCTGATGTGCCGGCGCTGACGCAGTTCCTGCCCGGGTTTGACGTCACGTCGTTTCTCGGTCTGGCTGCAGCGCCCGGCACGCCGCGCCCGATCATCGATCGACTCAATGCCGAGGTGCGCCGTGCGCTGGCCGAACCAGAAATGAAAAATCGCTTTGCCGCCCTCGGTGGTGAAGCGCGCGGCGGCTCGCCCGAAGAGATGCGCGACTACATCGAGAGCGAGATTTCCAAATGGAAAAAGCTCATCGAGGCGCGCAAGATCGAGAAGCAGTAAAACAGAGCGCCACGCGGAGAGGCGCTCCCACCAACGCTTTGCATGGTGATTGGGGCAACAAGCGCACCCGCCACCTGTGTTGGGGCCAGGTCAGGAGAAGCCGGCCGCCAGCGCGCGCGTCAGATCAGCGGCGGGAATCGCTCTGCACCCACTGGCATTCTGCCCCGACCACAGAGGCGAGAAATCACCGCTGCCCTGGGCTTCGGCCTTGGTGCGCAAGGGCATCATTGCGCTTGTTGCCAGCGGGAATTCGGGCGCAGCGGGGTTAACGCTGCCCAGTTCGCGCATGAAGCGATTGACAATGCCGCGTGCGGGCCGCCCGGTGAACAGGTTGGTCAGCGCCGTGTGGCGCGCCGCAGCGCTGGCCAGTGCGGCGCGATGCACCGCGCTGGTTGCCGCCTCAGGGCACAGCAAGTAGGCCGTGCCCACCTGCACCCCGGCAGCGCCCATCGCCATGGCCGCTGCGACGCCCTGTGCATCGGCAATGCCGCCAGCCGCGATGACCGGTACCTTTACGGCGCGCATGATCTGCGGCAACAACGCGAAGGTACCCATTTGCGTGGACAGGTCATCCGAGAGAAAAATGCCGCGGTGCCCGCCGGCCTCCAGGCCTTGCGCGATGATGGCGTCGACGCCGTGCGCCTCGAGCCACAGTGCTTCATCCACGGTGGTGGCCGACGACAGTATCTTCGCGCCCCATGCGCGCACGCGCGCCAGCAGCTCGGCCGAGGGCAAACCGAAATGAAAGCTCACCACGGCGGGTTTGAATTGTTCGAGCACGTCTGCGGTTTCGGCAGTGAATGGCGCACGCCCTGGCCCGGCAGCAATCGTGGCGGCGTCAATGCCGAATTCGGCGTAGTAGGGCGCCAGCGCACTGCGCCAGCGGGCTTCGCGCGCGTCGCTTGGCGCCGGCGGCACGTGGCAAAAGAAGTTGACGTTGTAGGGCTTGGTTGTCTGTGCGGTGATCGCGGCCAGTTCGGTGCGCATCGCATCTAGAGTCAACATGGCGCATGGCAGTGAGCCGAGGCCGCCCGCGTTGCAGACGGCCACTGCGAGCTTGCTGCCCTGCGCGCCGGCCATCGGCGCCTGAATCAACGGCAGCTCAATGCCGAGGAGGGTCTTGAGGTTTGTCATCTTTTTGTCCCTTGTTTCAGGCAAGCATCTCGAGCATCAGCGGATGCCACAACGCTGGATCCACTTTGCCGATTTTTCCGGCCAGACGCGCTTTGTCGACGCAGCGAATCTGGTCGAGCAGGACGCGGCCGCGCTTGCCCTGGAGCCTGATTTCCGGGCGACAGCCCAACGCCTGGCCCTTGCTGGTGATCGGCGCAACGATGACACGTGGCAGCGCCTGGTTCATGTCATCCGGCGAGACCACCAGCGCCGGGCGGGGTTTTTTGATCTCGGTGCCAACGGTGGGGTCGAGATTGACCCAATAAACCTCGCCACGCTTTACCATGCCCGGTCCTTGTCGTCGCCCGCAAGCAGGCCGGGCCATGCGGTACTCGAGGCCTCCTTGCCGGCATCGAAGTCGTCGAACCAGCCGGCGCGCGGCGCGCGCACTGGCTCCATCACCAGCCGCCCGTTGTCGATGTGCAGTTCAATTTCATTCTCGATGCGGCATGCCGCCAACAGCGCTGCGGGAATCAGCACGCCGCGCGAGTTACCGATTTTTCGTACTGCGGTTCTCATGGTCGGCACTTCCTTTAAATAATAACAATGTTATTACATTTGGATCGCTCGCGCAAGTTGCGTTCCGGCGCCAACGGTTACACCAATGCAGCCCACAACATCGTCACCCCCGACAGCAGCAGCAAGCCATCCATCAGAAAACGGAAGCGCTCGGCATCCATCTTGAGCACGAAGCGCTTGGCCAAAAATGATCCGGCCATGAGTGACGAGCCGATGAGGAGGCCTTGCACGATGGCCTCCTGCGGCAACGCACCGAAGCTGCGAAATACCAGCGCCTTGCTGAGGTAGACGGCGAGGGAACCAGCCGCTTCGGTCGCGAGGTAGGCGCCCTTGGTGAGACCATAGGCGAGGAAGAACGGCGTGTTGATCGGCCCGGT
>JANLTL010000317.1:0-11916 GCA_031362905.1 Burkholderiales bacterium
GGCATCGCGCCGGCCGCCTCGGCACGACACCGAAGATCGAGGCGCTGTTGCACATGCGGCTCGACGGGAATCGCTGGAAGGCCTTCGCCAAGCCGGGAAAGAAGCTGCAGGCGGGCGACCGCCTGCGCTTTGGCAATGAGGGAAAACTCTGTCTTCTTGGCAGCTTGGATGCAACGGTTGAGGAAAAAGGTGAGGCTGGCGAAATTACGTTGGCCTTCGATCTGTCAGGACCTGCATTGGATGAAGCCATCGCCACCATAGGCGAGATGCCGCTGCCGCCTTACATCACCGGCAAGCGCGGCACCGACGAAAAGGACCGCGCCGACTATCAGACCATCTACGCCGAAATAGACGGCGCGGTGGCTGCGCCGACGGCCGGACTGCACTTCACTCCGAACCTTATGAAAACATTGCAAGACATTGGTATTGAACTTGAATTTGTGACTCTGCATATCGGTGCCGGGACCTTTCTGCCGGTTAAGGCCGAGGATACCGTCGACCACAAGATGCATGCCGAATGGGGTGAGGTGTCGGCTGAGACATGTGCCCGGCTGAAGGCGGCGCGCACGCGCGGCGGGCGTGTCGTGGCGGTTGGCACAACTTCCCTGCGCCTGCTCGAAAGCTCCGGCCTTGAAGCTTTCTCGGGCACGACGGAGATATTCATCACCCCCGGCTATCGCTTCCGCGCCGTCGATCTGCTGCTCACCAATTTCCATTTGCCGAAGTCGACGCTGTTCATGCTGGTCTCGGCCTTCGCCGGACTGGAACGCATGCAGGCTGCTTATGCTCATGCCATTGCCCATGACTATCGGTTCTATTCCTATGGTGATGCCAGCTTGCTATTCCGGGCAACATGACTTCTGAAATGACATCTGAATTCGGCTTCACGCTTCACACCGCCGACGGTGCCGCCCGTCTCGGCACGGTTCGCACCTTGCATGGCGACATTCGCACCCCGGCCTTCATGCCGGTGGGAACGGTTGGCACAGTCAAGGGACTGTATCTCAACCAGGTTGAGGAGGCCGGTGCTGATATCATCCTCGGCAACACCTATCATCTAATGCTCAGGCCCGGTGCCGAGCAGGTGGCAAAGCTCGGCGGGCTCCACAAATTCATCGGCTGGGAGCGCCCGATTCTCACGGATTCCGGTGGTTTCCAGGTGTTCAGCCTTGGCGCGATGCGCAAAATCAGCGAACAGGGCGTCGAGTTCAGCTCGCCGGTGGACGGCGATCGGGTGTTGCTGGATCCGGAGATTTCCATGCGAGTGCAGCGCGATCTTGGCGCGGATATCGTGATGGTGTTCGACGAGTGCACGCCCTACGAGATTGATGGGCGGCCAGCGACCGAAGCCGAGGCGCGCGCTTCGATGGCGCTATCGATGCGATGGGCGGCGCGCTCCAAAGCCGAATTTGATTGCGCGACCGGCGATGCCGTGGGCGACACGATGAGCGCGGGCGCGGCCCGTGGCACGCCGAATCCCAATGCGCTGTTCGGCATCGTGCAGGGTGGCATGTATGAGCATTTGCGCGATGCGTCTCTGGAAGCCTTGTCTGCCAATGGTTTTGATGGCATCGCCATCGGTGGCCTGTCAGTGGGGGAGCCGAAAGAGGACATGCTGCGCGTGTTGAACCACATCGGCCCGCGCCTGCCCGCAGACAAGCCGCATTACCTGATGGGGGTCGGCACGCCGGAAGACCTGGTCGACGGCGTGGCGGCCGGCATCGACATGTTTGACTGCGTGATGCCGACGCGCAATGCGCGCAACGGCTGGCTGTTCACGCGCTTCGGCGATTTGAAATTGAAAAATGCGGTGCATCGCAACGACACGCGGCCCGTCGATGAGACCTGTGGCTGCTATGCCTGCCGCAATTTCTCGCGCGCCTACTTGCACCACCTCCACCGCTCCAATGAAATTCTCGGGGCGCGCCTGAACACCATCCACAATCTTCAGTACTATCATGAACTCATGAGCGAAATGCGCGAGGCGATTGCGCAGCAGCGCTTTGCGGCCTTCCGCATTGCGTTTTCGCAACAACGCAGCCAAGGTGTCACATGAAACCAGCACTCATTCAACGCATCCGCCCCCCGTTTTCCACCTGTGTGGGCATGGCGATTGTCGCGACAGCGATTCTGGGCGGCAGCGCCATCGCGCAGACGCCGCTGCGCCTGATCGTCGGCTTCCCACCCGGCGCGACTTCGGACACCATGACACGCGCCATCGCCGAGGGCATGCGCGCGGGGTTTGACCGCCCCGTGATTGTGGAGAACCGGCCCGGTGGCGGCGGTCTCGCCGCAGCAATGTTCGTCAAAGCCGCCGCACCCGACGGCAACACCCTGTTGATGTCACCTTTTGGCACCATGCTGCAGCCGCATTCGGTCAGGGCGGCGCAGTTCAACCCGCTCTCCGATTTCGCGCCGGTGACCCAGGCTGCCACCTTTGACATTGCGTTTGCCGTCGGCACCAATGTGCCCGCAACCTCATTGCAGGAGTACGTCGCCCTGGTCAAAAAAGAGTCGAAGCGCGGTGACTTTGCCTCCGCTGCTGCCGGGTCATTGCCCCACTTTTTTGCGCTGATGTTTGCCAAGAGTGCGGGCATCGAGATGACGCACATTCCGTACAAAGGCACCGCCCCGGCGATCACCGCTGCCATTGGCGGCGAAGTGAGCCTGCTCGCCACCACGTCTGCCGACATCGGCACCCAAGTCAAGGCCGGCCGCCTGCGCGCGCTCGCGGTATCCAGTGCGCAGCGCTCCCCGGTGCTGCCCGACACCCCCACCCTCAAGGAAGCAGGCTACAACATCGAGGGCAGCGCCTGGTACGGTTTTTTTGCGCCCGCTGCAACGCCCGCCGAGATGGTGAAAAAGCTGCATGCTGCACTGAATGCTTCGATCAAAAGCGCGGTCACGGCCGAGCGCATGCGCAGCATGGGCGTACAGCCCACCGGCACCACCCCGGAAGGCTTCGGCGCCATGTTGAAAAGTGACTACGAACGCTGGGGCGCCGTCATCAAGGCGTCGGGTTTCAAAGCAGACGAATGACTGGCAGCTGCGCGAGCAGCAGCGACTGGCAATGCCCCGGCTAGAGCAATAAGCACTCGCCTGTTCGTCATCACAAAACAAACGGCACAAAGCAACCGATACAGAGGCTGCGGGTGATAAAATTGCGGGTTGATTTTTCACTTTTTTTTTCACTCTGAATGGGGAGTTTCCCGTGCTGATTTCTTCTGCCTACGCACAAAGCGGCGGTGCCGCATCCACCGGTGACGGCCTGCTTGGCCTGTTGCCGATTGTGCTGATGTTCGTGCTGCTGTATTTCATGATGATCCGCCCGCAAATGAAGCGGCAGAAAGAGCAACGCGCCATGGTCGATGCGCTCAAGGCGGGCGACGAGATCGTCACCGCGGGCGGCATCCTTGGCAAAATCATCAAGGCGAGCGAGCATTACATGACCATTGAAATCGCCGACAACGCCCAGATCATTGTGCAGCGCGTGGCTGTACAAACCCTGCTGCCCAAGGGCACGATCAAGAGCATTTGATTTCGAAGCGGCGTTCGCGCCGCACCTCCGCCCCTCGCGGAAAGGCTGACATGAATCGCTACCCCCTCTGGAAATACCTGATCATCGGCATCACGCTGGTGCTGGGCTTCCTTTACACCATCCCCAATTTCTTCGGCGAAGCACCGGCTGTACAGGTCTCGAGCGCGAAGGCCACGGTGAAGATTGACGAGACCGTGCGCACGCGGGTCGAGGGGGCGCTTAAGGGCGCCACGGTCAGCCACACCGGCATCTTTTTCGACGCCAATAGCGTCAAGGCACGATTCGCCGACACCGACACGCAGTTGAAAGCGAAAGATATCGTCGAGAAAGCGCTTAACCCCGACAAGAATGACGAGAACTACACCGTAGCGCTCAATCTGTTGTCGAATTCGCCCAAATGGCTGACCTCGCTCCATGCGCTACCCATGTACCTCGGTCTCGACTTGCGCGGCGGTGTGCATTTTCTTTACCAGGTGGACATGAAGGCGGCCCTGTCCAAGCGTCTTGACGCGCTCAACGGCGACATGCGCAGCATGTTGCGTGACAAGAACATCCGCCACGCCGGCATGGAGCGCCAGGGCAACGCGGTCGTCATCAAATTTCGTGACGAGGCGACCCGCACGCAGGCGCGCACCCTGATTACCGACAGCCTGGCTGACCTCGCGCTGGCAGATGGCAACGACGGTGCCGATCTCAAGCTCACGGCATCGATCAAGGTCGAAGCGGAAAAACGCGTACAGGAAAATGCCATCAAGCAAAACATCACGACATTCAACAACCGCATCAATGCTCTGGGAGTGGCCGAGCCGGTGATCCAGCAGCAGGGACTGGACCGCATTGTCGTGCAACTGCCGGGCGTGCAGGATCCCGCTCAGGTGAAGGCAATTCTCGGCCGCACGGCGTCACTGGAATTGCGCATGGTGTGCGAATCGCCGGAAGAAGCGTCCGCGATGGCAGCGGGCAACGTGCCGTTTGGCTGCGAACGCTTCAGTGAGCGCGGTGGCGTGCCGATTGCCGTACGCAAGCAGGTGCAATTGACCGGTGACCGCCTCACCGATGCGCAGCCTGGCTTCGACAACCAGACGCAAGAGCCCGCAGTGCATTTGTCGCTCGATTCGCAGGGCGCGCGCATTTTCAAAGATCTCACGCGTGACAACGTTGGCAAGCGCATGGCCATTTTGCTGATTGAAAAAGGCAAAGGCGAAGTCGTGACCGCACCGGTGATCCGCTCTGAAATTGGTGGCGGGCGGGTGCAGATCAGCGGCAAGATGACCACCACCGAGGCCAGTGAAGTCTCGCTGCTGCTGCGCTCCGGCGCGCTGGCGGCACCGATGGAAATCGTCGAAGAGCGCACCATCGGCCCATCGCTCGGCGCGGACAATATCAAGAAAGGTTTCAATTCGACGCTCTATGGGTTCGCCGCCATCGCGACGTTCATGTGTTGTTATTACCTGCTGTTCGGCGCCATCTCGGTGCTGGCGCTCGCGGTCAACCTGCTGTTCTTGATCGCACTGCTCTCCTTGCTTCAAGCCACCTTGACCCTGCCTGGCATCGCGGCTATCGCACTGGCTCTGGGTATGGCGATTGACGCCAATGTGCTGATCAACGAGCGCATCCGCGAGGAGTTGCGCGGCGGTGCCAATCCGCAGGCGGCGATAGCGGCGGGCTACGAGCGCGCGTTTGGCACCATTCTTGACTCCAACGTCACCACCCTGATCGCCGGTCTTGCGCTCCTGGTGTTTGGCTCCGGCGCGGTACGCGGGTTTGCGGTGGTGCATTGCCTCGGCATTCTTACTTCGATTTTTTCGGCAGTGGTGGTGTCGCGCGGCATGGTCAATCTTCTGTATGGCTCGCGGCGCAAGCTCACCGCGGTATCGATTGGGCAGGTGTGGCGCCCCGACGTTGAAAGCACGCCCGCCAATGCGAAAGCATTGAGTGCGAAACCTGGCGATATCAACGCCGGTGGTGCCAAGGCACTGGCTGCCCCTGTCAAATAATGCGTCGCTGAAACAACAAGGAACCCATCATGGAATTTTTCCGCATCAAGCGCGACATCCCGTTCATGAAGCACGCGCTGCTCTTCAACGTGATTTCGATGGTCACGTTCCTGCTGGCCGTGCTGTTCCTGATCACGCGCGGCCTCAATTTTTCCATTGAGTTCACCGGCGGCGTGGTGATCGAGGCGCGTTACGAACAGGCGGTCAACCTCGAAGGTATTCGTACTGCACTCGACAAGGCGGGGGTGCATGAACCGCAGGTACAAAACTTTGGCACCTCGCGTGACGTGATGATCCGTCTCGCGCTTAAGGATGCCAACCATCCATCGCTCACCAAGCTCGATGAATCAAGCAAAAAGCAGGTATTCGATCAGGAAAAGTTTGCCGCGTTGGCGATCGCACAGGGCGGCGCCGGCGGCAAGATTTCTCGCGTCGAGTTTGTCGGGCCGCAAGTCGGCAAAGAGCTGGCGGCGGACGGCGGCCTCGCCCTGCTGCTGGTGTGCGTCGGCATCATGATCTACCTTGCGTTCCGCTTCGAGTGGAAATTCTCGGTTGCGGCGATCATTGCCAACCTGCATGACGTGATCATCATCCTCGGCTTTTTTGCGTTCTTCCAGTGGGAGTTTTCACTCTCTGTGCTGGCTGCGGTACTGGCAGTGCTGGGCTACTCGGTAAACGAGTCAGTGGTGGTGTTTGACCGGGTGCGCGAGACCTTCCGCAAGCGGCGCGGCCTGTCGGTGCCCGAAGTCATCAACCACGCGATCACCAGCACTATTTCGCGCACTATCATCACTCATGGCTCGACCCAGATGATGGTGACCTCGATGCTGTTTTTCGGTGGCCCGACGCTGCACTACTTCGCGCTGGCGCTGACCATCGGCATTTTGTTCGGCATCTATTCGTCAGTACTAGTGGCCAGCCCGATCGTGATGTGGCTCGGCATCAAGCGCGATGACCTGATCAAGGTGGTACGCGACCAGACAGCGAACGACGGCGCGGTGGTCTAACCCGGCGGCGGACGCTGTTGGCGCCACGCCAAGCGGGCTGTTGTAGAATTTTCCACTGCAACGCAGACCCCGAGGAGAATACCGATGGCTGACTCGCAACAACCCGGTGCGACCATCCAGGACATGCAGGTCTGGGACATCGGCGTGCGCCTGTTCCACTGGGGCCTGGTTGCGCTGGTGATCGCCGCCGTGGTGACGGTGAAGATCGGCGGGAATGCGATCCCTTACCACTCGTATTGCGGCTACGGCATTCTCACGCTGGTGCTGTTTCGCATCATGTGGGGCTTTGCCGGTGGCACCAACGCGCGATTTTTCTCGTTCATTACGGGGCCTGGCAAGGTGATCGCCTACTTCAAGACCATGCTCAAGCGCGATCACGGCGCTGAGCCGGGCAGCACCCATGGCCACAACCCGATGGGCGCGCTGTCGGTGCTGGCGATGCTGGCAGCACTGCTGTTTCAGGCAGTGTCGGGGCTGTTCGTCAACGATGACATTCTGTTTGAGGGGCCGCTTTACGCCTGGGTCGGCAAGGACTTGTCCGACAAAATTACCGGCTGGCACAAGTTCAACGAGAAAATCATCATTCTGCTGGTTGTGACGCACGTGGCGGCGATTCTTTTTTATTTGTTCTACAAGAAGGACAACCTGATCTCGCCAATGGTGACAGGGGTCAAAAAAATGACTGGCAAGGCACCCGTGCTCCGTCCAGGCAGTCCGGTGCTGGCTGCGGTTCTGCTTGCAGCGAGCGCGGTGGCAGTCTACGTGCTGGTCAATGCGGTCAAGTTGTTCGGAAAATAGTCCGCGCGCGCAGCCTGTTGGAGGAAATCGCGGCACAAAAAAGCCGGGCAGTGCCCGGCTTTTTTTTCATGCAGTCGCCAATTACTGGATCACGTCCTTCGCCTGATAGGCGTCGTGGCAGGTCTTGCACGCGCCACCCACTCCGCCCATGGCCGCCTGAATCGCCTTGACGTCATTGGATTTGGCTGCGGCCACCAGCTTGGGCGTTTCAGCTTGAAGCTTGCCCTGCATCTCCTGGAACTTGGCCCATTCCTTCCAGATTTCCGGCTTCGCTTTGGTTCCCTTGGACTGCTCGGTGCCTTGCAGGAACCCGTCGTATACCACCATCGACATGGCCTGCACCGTCATTGCCGACTGTTCAAGCTGTGCCGGGGTCATGGTCACCGCACCTTTGGCATGCGCGCCAAGACGGCCCAGATGCACCGACATCACCGTGAACGCGCCCTGGCGGTACTTGATCGAACGCTCAACCGGCACCTGCGCCTGCGCGGCACCCGCCGCAAATGCTGCGAGTACCGCAGCGCCCAACAATACTTTTTTCATGGAGTCTCCTGAGGGTGAAATGAAAGACGGGAGCGACCCGTCTTGTGCTGAACACAAGTGCAATTTGGATTATTCCCGGCACCGCGAATTAACGCAAGCGTTTCGTAAGCACCCGTTCGCGCAACGGCTGTTCGGGACCGAGTGCCGCCGGAATCCATTCTCACGTAGGCCGTGATATATACTCCGCCGCATCGTGAAGCGCGCATGCCTCAATCTTCTCCGTTTTCTTTTGCCGCTCGCCCTGGTGTTGGCACAGCACGGCGTGTGGGCGCACGGTTTCCATCACGACACGGCCAAGATCGCCGCCCATGGGCAGACCCAGGACCAGACCAGCCACGCCTGCTGCCTGCCGTTCGAGGCAGCCGGTGACGCGGCCTGCGGTGCGCCCGGTATTGATACCGGCACGCGCTGCGAGGTTGCAGTTGTTGTCGCGGTGGCACCCGGCCGGGCCACTGACACCACCCTTCCTTACCTCTCCCACGCCCCCCCTCTGACCTCCTGATTCGGGTTCGCACCGGTGACGCCGCGCTTTGTGGCGCCACCTCTTCCGCAATCATTCAGGAGGTTCTCATGCATTTCCGTCTCGCGCCCATGGCGGCGCTGGTGTTCGCCGCACCGATTTCTGTTTCCCATGCTCAGGGGGTCCCCCCCACATCCTCGGCACCCTCCCAGGTGTTGCAATCGAGCGCCCCGCCACCATTCGTCATCATCACCGGCAATCCGCTTGGCAGTGGCTTGTTTGAACAGGTTGCGCCGACATCCACGCTTGAATCCCCCGAGTTGCAACAGCGTGCCCAGGGCACCCTCGGCGAAACACTGAGCCACACGCCGGGAGTCCATTCGACTTACTTCGGGCCAGGTGCGAGCCGACCGATCATCCGCGGCATGGACGGTGACCGCATCCGCATCCTGCAAAACAGCGTCGGCACGCTCGACGCCTCCGCGTTGTCGGTTGATCACGCGGTGCCGGTCGAACCACTGAGCGTTGAACGCATCGAGGTAGTGCGCGGCGCGGCGGCGCTGTTCTATGGTGGCTCAGCCATGGGCGGGGTCGTCAACGTTCTGACCAACCGGATTCCCGAAAAGGCCCTGATGGGCCCGCACGGACGGGTTGACACGCGTCTTGGCGGCGCCGAGCGCGAACGCGGCGCGGGGGCGCTGATGGAGACCGGCAACGGCCGATTCGCACTGCACGCCGAGGGCTTCTGGCGCAACACGTCTGACCTGAAGATACCCGGCTTCGCCCGCTCGGCACGCCAGCGTGCCACTGACGCCGCTACCGTTGATCAACCCTCCGGTGTTGTACCCAATACCTCCGCGCAAGCCAATGGCGGTGCGCTCGGCGGCTCGTTGACCTGGGATCGCGGCTACGCGGGCCTGTCCTACACCAACCATTCGACCAACTACGGCTCGCCGGCTGAGCGCAATGTGCGCATCGACATGCACAGCGATCGCTATGACGCGGCAGCTGAATGGCGCGACATATCGAGCTTCATCACCAGCGTCAAGGTGAAGGGTGGCTACACCGATTACGTGCATCGCGAGATCAATGGCGGCATTGTCGCCACCAACTTTTTCAACAAGGGACACGAGCTGCGCATCGAGGCGACTCACGCCACGCTCGGCCCGTTCACCGGTGCATTTGGCATGCAGGTGGGAAAGAACCGTTTTTCAGCCCTCGGCAACGAAGCCTTCATCCCGGCGACCCTGACTGACGTCAACGCGTTTTACCTGTTTGAGGAAATGAAAATTGGTGCTGGCAAACTCAACTTCGGCGGACGCATCGAGCGCACCCGCGTCAGCGCGAGCGCCAATCCCGGCTTGCTCGATGCGTCGACCGGCTTATCGCGCTTCCCGACTGAACATGACAAGCGCTTCAACGCTGGCAGCGTCTCCGCCGGGGCCTACTATCCGGTGGGACCACTCGGGCTGAGCGTCAACTTGTCGCACACCGAGCGCGCGCCAACGTATTCGGAGCTGTTCGCCTACGGGCCGCACGCCGCTACCGGCACCTATGAACTTGGCAACGCAGCATTTAACCTGGAGAAATCGGACGGTATCGATGCCGGGGCGAAATGGCGCAGCGGGCCGCATTCAGCTTCGGTGTCGGTATACCGCACCAAGTTCGCCAACTACATCACCGGCTTCGTCACCGGCCAAAATCGCGATGAAGACGGCACGATCAACGCGGCCGGCGAATTCCGCGAGCTGCAATTTCGCCAGGCGACGGCGCGTTTTTCCGGTTTTGAGGCCGAGGCACGCTTCCGTCTGCTCGAGCGGCCCGGTACGCTTTACCTGGAACTCAAGGCCGACGCGGTGAGCGCCACCAACCTCGCGACCGGGGAACCCCTGCCCCGGATTCCCGCCGGGCGCGCCGGCGTGGCATTGAACTACGCGGCCAACAACTGGAGCGTCAAGGTCGAAACTACACGTACGGCTGCACAATCGCGTGTACCCGCCGGCGATACTGCGACCAATGCTTACTCGCTATGGAATGCCTATGGCAGCTACCGCTTTTCCGCCGGACCAACGCGCATGCAGGCCTGGTTGCGCATGACCAACCTGACCAATCGCGAGGCGCGCCTGGCGACGTCTATCTTGCGCGAGACGGTGCCACTGGGTGGACGGGCGATCACTGCAGGCGTGCGATTGGAGTTTTGAGCCCCGCGCTACCGGCAACTCGGGCGCGACCGCGCTATTCGATCTTGAACTTCACCAGTTCAATCATCTCGCGGCGCGGCGGGTCCGTGCCGGCCTGGGTGACCGATTCGACCCGCACCACGCGCAAAACGTCGCGTGCATACCAATGCGTTTCGCGTACCTTGACGCGATAGGCGTTGTCACCAGGGTCACCCGTTTCGAACTCGGCAGTCACTTTGAGGGCCAGGAACTTGCCCGCTGCCGTCTCGACTTCCTCGAAGCCCAACGCCGCGCCCTCCCCCTCAATGCGTCCGGTCTGCCCCGCACCAAAATTGCTTACCGCTGAATCGATGCGCCAGCGCTTGCCCGGATAGAGCGGAAACGCGTAGTAGGCCAGGGCCGGCGCATAGGTGTTGTAGCCGCTGCCGAGCAGGCCCCATTCGCGGTTGTAAACCGCCGTGCTGGTGTCAAGGGAACTGGTCAGTTCGGTGATCAGCGAAATGCTGTCAAAGTCCACCTGGGTGACACGCTGGCGCAGCAAGGCGCTTGTAGTGCCGCTCACACGGCGGTAAATCCATTCATCGCCCATTCGCACCAGTGGGCGCGTAATCGGGCCAAGGTTGCCTGTCGCGCGCGCATCCTGAGAGGCCTGGCGACCTTCGGGGCGACTTTCGGGTCGAACTTCGGGCCGAACTTCGGGGCGAGCAATTGCCCCAGCAGCACTCTCAAGATGTGGAATTTTCGGTACCTGAGAAGCCCGCTCAGCGGCTCCTGGAGCGGGTCTTGCCGGTGCATTGACCGCAGATGCTCTGGTACCAACGCTTTCCGGAAGCACCAACACCGCAGCCGGAACGCCTTGCGCCAGCGTTGTGCTGCTGCACACCCACGCTGCAAGCAGAGCGAGCCGGCACACAGCACGCAAGCTCACACCTGCTTGGCGAGTGCCGCCGCGCGGCCCAGGTAAGTGCGCGGTGTGAGCTTGAGCAGGCGCCGCTTGGCGTCGATGGGAATGTCGAGTGTGCCGATGAATTCGCGCAGAAGTTCTTTCGAGATGCTGCGTCCGCGCGTGAGCGCCTTGAGCTGCTCGTAGCCATTGGGCACACCGTAGCGTCGCATGACTGTCTGCACCGGTTCGGCAAGCACCTCCCAATTAGCCTCGAGGTCTTCTTCGAGGCGCGCTTCATTGACTTCGAGTTTGCTCATGCCGCGCAATACGGAGTCCCACGCCAGCAGGCTGTGGCCAAAGGCCACACCGACATTGCGCAAAACGGTAGAGTCGGTCAAGTCGCGCTGCCAGCGTGACACCGGCAGTTTCTCTGACAAATGTTTGAGAATGGCATTGGCGAGACCGAGGTTGCCTTCAGCATTCTCGAAATCGATCGGATTGACCTTG